>JBAZOZ010000014.1:0-20837 GCA_041648455.1 Candidatus Pacearchaeota archaeon
TTTGCGCAAATTTCTTTTTCTCAATTTGTTTTATATTTTTTGGAAAATTCACAATCGCAATATTTCCAAGCAAATCAAATGAACGATGTTTCATTTTAATTCAAACTCCCGATAAATCTTCCAATATTTTCTTGGTTTTTTTAAAATTGTAATATTATCAAATTTTAAATCAAAATGAGGACTATCTAATGTCTTAAGATAATTCCATATTTGGTTAAATGTTTCTGGTTTATTCCCATAAGCAATAGTCACATGCGGATTCCATTTTTTATCAAACTTATTATATTTAATATCAATTAATTCAAGCTCACGTATCAAATCTTTTTGAATTTGCAAAGTATATTTTGAGAATTTTGTATCTAAAAAAGAGACAAACCTTTTGAAATTTCCAAAACCATCAATCTGTATTTTTGACGCTTTATATTTTTTAGTAAAATCTTTCAGAATCTCTTCTAGTTTGTTTATACTTTTAATTTCAAAAGGTGATTTCAAAGTAATATGTGAAGGGATAGGATTTTCAATTATATAATTTTCACCAAATTTCGGACCAACTTCTTTGATTAATCCTTCATGATATCTTTTAGCTTTCCCTTTTATTAAATAAACAATAACATATTTCATGAATCGAATAATAGAAAAGAGAATTTAAAGTTTGTCTTTTTGCAAAATAAATTTTATAACTTAAAGATAAATTGCTCGATAAATAACTTATAACAGACATTAGTTATATTATTAGTTTTGATTGAAATTTTAATGCATTAACAATCTTCCCGACGAAGAAATCTGCCGGAGGCGATCTTTGAGTTTAAATTAATTCGAGCGACTTTGGAGAGAGCAAATTTATCTTATTAATTAATTCTTCACAAAAAATAAATTTATTAACTAACTAATTCTCACTCTCTTATGGTCAAAGCAAGATACGTTTCTATAGGAAAGGGCGGAATGAAAATTTTCAATAAAGAAAAAGAAAAAATTCCCGAAGTAGTGAAAAAAATAATTGCAGAATCAGATATTATTCTTGAAGTATTAGATGCCAGATTCCCAAAAGAAACTCAAAATAAAGAAATTGAAGACTACATAAAAAGTAAAGGCAAGAAAATAATTTATATTTTAAACAAATCAGATTTGATTGAATCTATGAAAAAATCTTTTCTATTCCCATCAATATATGTTTCATCCAAAAAAAGAAATGGCGGAAGAATATTAAGAGACCGGATAAAAATTGAAGCCAAAAAAATAAAAAAAGACAAAATAACCGTCGGGGTTATCGGATACCCAAATACCGGAAAAAGTTCTTTAATAAATCTTTTAATTGGAAAAAGTTCTGCAAGATTTTCAGCTGAAGCCGGATTCACAAAAGGAGTTCAAAAATTAAGATTGTCTCCAAAAATTCTCCTATTAGACAGCCCAGGTGTAATCCCTAATGAAGAATATTCAACGACGGGAAAATTCAGCGGAAAGCATGCTGAAATCGGAGTAAAAACATACGATAAAATAAAAGACCCTGAAATAATGGTAGCAGAATTAATGAAAAAATATCCACACATCATAGAAAATTTTTACAAAATTGATACAGAAGGAGATTCTGAAATATTGCTTGAAAAACTTGGGAAACAAAAAAGATTTTTCAAAAAAGGCGGAGAAGTTAATACCGATACCTCGGCAAGACTTATTCTTAAAGATTGGCAAATGGGAAATATAAAAGTAAAAAACTCAAAATTTTTAGCAGATGAAAAGTTATTAGCTAAATCATGGCTATCAAAAAAAGATGATGAATCATTTTCTTATTTACAATAAAATTATGAATCAATCAATAATAAAATTAAAAAAGTCTTTGTAGAATTATGAGAAAATTAAGATAATAAAGTATAATTTATTTAATTATAAATTAATCTCCGCCATATCTTCTATTTCAGACACCATCAGGGAAATATCTTTTCTATTCTTGCCAATAAAATATAACTCCATCGTTCCATCTTCAGAAGAATATCTTCTAATCAAGACAACTCCATTAAGATCATATGCAATCAAGTTACCTTCATGAGAAACTATATTTGGTAAATAACAATTTCTTGTTAAAACTAATTCAAGTTTTGTTGCTTCAGCTTTAGAAAGATCATATTTAGTATGCATGATTCTAAATATAATTAAGTTTTTTAAAGATTTATATCCAAAAGATGCGGTTTTCTGTCAAGTTCCTTGACATAATCAAATCCTAATGAAAATTTTTATTCTTTTTTAAGATAAAAAATACTTCAGCCAACCCAAGCATCACTAGAAATATTCCAATCCAATTCAAAGAAGCCGGGCTTAAATTACCGACGACATTTCCTGTTAAATTAGGTGATAAAAAAAATATGCCGACACCGACACTAATAATTGCTGTTGCTACAATAATTTTATTTCCAAAACCTTTTCATTCGCCTTTTGTTCTTTTTTCTGCTTCCTTCGCCTTAGAAATAAAATCTTTTTTATCCATATTTAATTGACATTATCCTCATTTATAAATTATCAAAACCACTTCTCCAACCCTTTCTGTTTCTGACTTTCTCTCGCTTCTCTCAATCTTTCAAGCTGTTTTTCAATTCTCTCCTCGCTGAATTGATGCTTTTCAACAAGAATTTCTTTTATTTTATTTTCATCAATTTTAGGAAAATTAAATTCAACATCTACGATGGGATGCTTGTGAAAAATTTCAAAAATTTCTTTCCAGTCAAATCTATCCTCTTCAGGAAGAGACATAATTTTCTCTTCAACTTCTTTGAAAATTAAAACCGGTTGTTTATATTTCTTGACAAGCTCCAATGCTTTCTTCTGCCCGATTCCAGGAATTCCTTTTGGATTATAATCCGTTCCAGCAAGTATACCAATGCAAATTAACTGATCCAAATTTATTTCATGATAATTCAAAACTTTTTCCAACTCAATTAATTCTGGTTTTATTTCAACCCAACCGGAAAAAGTTTTTCTTTTTCTTGCCAAAGTTAAATTCTGAATTAAAATCGGAGCCCCGAAAAGCAAAGAATCATAATCCTGTGATGCAACAGCATAAACTTCATTTTTCTTAGCAAGATATGACGCTTCTGCTTCTCCTTCCGATGGTGCCTGCACAACAATAATTCCCATTGCCTCTAAAAGTTCCTTGCTTTCCCTAATCATTTCTTCATCCAATCTGGCTAACTGCGATGAATAACGCCTCATTAATTCCAAATCTTCCTCTTGCTTGGCTTCTTCATATTTTTCTTTTGCAAGTTCTTTAATCCCCTCTCTTTTTTCGTGCGTTTTTCTTTTCAACTCTGGCGACTTTCCATCAAAAACATAAACAAGTCTAATCCCGTCAGAAAGCAAAGCAACATTCCTATAAAAAATTCCGGACAAATGCGAAGTAATTCTTTTTTCATCATCCATTAATGGTGTTCCATCCTGCTGTCTTATTGTAGAAATAAATTGATACAATGTATTGAATGCATCAACACAAATAATCCTGCCTTTCAAACTGGAAATATCCAATTCTTTTTTCGGAATTATCTCGCGAATGTTTAGTCCCATCGTCTTGAATTTCCTTTCCAGTTTCCTGGAAATTTAAGAGACAGAAATTTTTCTTAAATTTCTGTATATTCAAAATTCTTAACTCTGCCTACGCGAAGGCGTAGCCCGAATTTTGAATTATCTCAAAATCTAAATGAATAAGAAATATAAATAATTATCTAATTCTTCGACTTTTTTCAAACTCTCCAGAATCAATTCTATTTTCCAAATCATAATAATTTCTTGGAACACTCTTATCATTAAACATAATATCATAAGAATTATCTATTCTCTTCCATTGCCCTTCCAAAATGAAATTCAAATCTCCTTGAAGAGGATTTTTCTTAAATGCTTTTCTAAGTTTATTAGAGCCAGTATAAATATGCTTCATGCTAATTCTTGGCAAATCTTCAGAAAGATCCGGATTTTTTATTTCCCATCTCCCTCGATAAAAAGAAACAATTCCCCATTGTCCAAATGCATCTGAAATAGCCTTAAGATAATTTTCCGGAAGACAGGTCGCACATTCATATCCATTTCTAATTCTCCTCAACTCTTCATCAACCTTGATGTTAACCAAAATATTTTTTAATGCTTCATCTTCTCCTAAAATATTAATCAAATCATTAATAACATAAAACTTTCTTTGCTGAAATGTTCTTTTAAGAAATCCTTCTTCAAAATGCGGCTCGCTAAGAATTTGTCTTACTTGGCCAACTTCTCCTTGACTTAGTTCTTCCAAATAATCTTTCAATGTCATAAACTTTTTGTTTACTATTTTTATTTAAAGTTTGTGAGACAGAAAACAAAGAATATTGTTTTCTGTACCCTATCTTCACTCCCAAGAAGTAATATATAAATATTTCTATTAGAATTATATTAAAAGATTTAAAAATTTTCTCACGAGCTTTGTTCAACTTTTCTGCCAGCGAGCAAAACCTTATTTGCTTTTGTCGAGGGCACATACCCCGAAAGCATGGCCACCACTGCCGCCGTACCAATCGTCGCCAACGACGTCCAACCTACCACCGAATCTCAGGCTCCAGCTCAAAGCAGACATTCTTACTCCCTCTTCACCAACAGAATCAAAACTCCAAAGTTTAGGTTTAGATTCATATTTTGAAGCAACTTCTGCAATTTTTTGTGCTCCTTCTTCTCCATATCTTGCAACGATGTAAGAATTTTTTTGCAGTTCAATTAAATTCTGCTCTCCAATTTTATATCCAAATGGAATGAATTTTACTGATTGGTCATCTTCCTTTAATCTTTTTATCAAAGATTGTTTGTTCATATTTAGTCTTCCATTTATAATTTGAGGATTATTTTCAAGAATAACTCCATTATTTATTTCTTCATTTGATTTTGGAAGATAAAGATTTCCTGTAAATTCCCAGAACCATAAATCATTTAATATTTTAATTATCTGTGATTCATATTCCCCTTCTGGATTTTGAAAAGTATCGTAAAGTAACGACGCTGTTTCAGCGGAATTGGGTCTTTGTAAATCTTCTTTATCAATTGCTTCTGCAACATTGCCATAAGGTCCTCTAAATGCAGGATGCTGAAAAGTTAATTTTCTCCCTTCATGCGGGATTTCCTTCAAATATGTTTTTCCTACTTGTGCTTTCATATTTTTCCATATATTTTAGTATTTATAAATCTTATTGTTGTTACTTCAAGAAAGAAGTAACATAATCATTATCTCTAACAAAAAGAAAAACACCCAACTTTTAAATAACTCTTCTCATTATTATCTTTATGGCTTACAAAACAACATTCATTCCAATAGATTACGATTCCTTCGATTTTGAAGAAAAAAATTATGTGAAAATTATCGGCAGAGATATTTCAGGAAAGAGAGTTTGCATGATTGATAATTGCGATGTATATTTATGGGCAATTCTAAAAGAAAATTTAACAGAAAAGCAAATTGAAAAATTAATTGAAAAGATAAAAAAGATAAAATTAGATTTAAAAGGGCGTAATACACGGGTTGAAGATGTCCAATTGCAGAATAAAAACTTCATGGAAAAACCAGTAAAAGCATTAAAAATTTTCGCAACAAATTACAAAGATCTCCATGACATTGCAGATAAATTAGACATGCCGGAAATTGAAAAGCGAAGAGGTTATGATTTAGGTTTTATAAGCCATTACATAATTGAAAAAAAAGTTCTCCCTATGAATTGGTACGAAATCGAAGGAGAAATATTAAACAACTCTTCGGAATTCGGTGGAATAGATTCTTGTTTAGAAGTAGATTATTGTATAAAATTAGAAAAAGCAAAACTTTTGGAAAAAGAGCAAAATTTCAAGCCGAGAGCAATTGCTTATGATATTGAATGCGACGAATTTCAAATCGGCAAGGGAGAAATTTTAATGATTTCTTTGGTTGGAGAAAATATTAAAAAAGTTTTAACTTGGAAGAAATTGCCTGTTTCTGAAAAAACTCCAAACTATGTTGAATACGTAAAAGATGAAACAGAACTCTTGGAAAAATTTGTCGAAGAAGTAAAAAGATATTCCCCGGACTTTCTCGTAGGATATTTTTCAGATGGATTTGATTTGCCGTATATAAAAGCGCGCGCAGAAAAACTCAGAATAAAAATTCCGCTTGGATTGGATGGAAGCCAGCCAAAATTCTCAAGAGGAAATATTGGAATGATAACTGGAAGAATCAACGGCATTGTTCATATAGATTTGCTGAAATTCATAAAAACCGCCTACGGGCAATACATGCAATCAGAAACACTCTCTTTAAATGAAGTTGCAAAAGAATTTTTGGGAGATGAAAAAAAAGATTTCAAAATAAAACATTCGTCGAAGATGCATGAAAAAAATTGGGAAAAATATTTTGAATACAATTTGCATGATTCTGTTTTGACATTAGAATTATTTGAAAAATTCTGGCCGGATATTTTAGAGTTTACAAAGATAATTCAAGAACCCGTCTTCGAATTGACAAGAGCAGGATTATCTAAATACACCGAATCTTATATTCTGCACAATCTAAATAAGTTCAACGAGATTCCAGAAAAACGCCCCAGCAACGAAGAAATTTCGAAAAGACGACACATACAAGTTGAAGGAGCATTTGTCTTAGAGCCAACACCGGGAATTTACGAAAATATTGCTATGTTCGATTTCACTTCTATGCACACAAGTATAATAATAACACATAATATTTCAAAATCTACTTTATTAGAACCGGAGAAATTTTCAGAAAAAGAAATTTCTCGGCCCCGAGATTCGGATTCAAAAAAAGAAAGAATCTCGCGGAAACCAGATAAAAACGCATTTGAATCTCCAGAAATTGATGAAAAAAACAAGAAAGTAAAATATTATTTCACAAAAAAACCAGGATTCTTTCCAGAATTAATGAAAGAAATTTTTGAAAAAAGAAAGCAGGCAAAAGCGGATTACAAAAAAAATTCAAATCCAATAACTTTCGCAAGAAACAATGCATTCAAAGTTCTTTCAGCCTCGGCACACGGTTACGTCGCATTTTTCGGGGCAAGATATTACAGCCACGAAGCATCTGCATCAATTCTTGCATTCGTAAGAAAATACAACAAGGAAATGATAAAAAAAGTTGAAGATGCCGGCTACAAAGTTATTTTCGGAGACACCGACAGCGCCGCATTTTTAATTAAAGATAAAAAAGAATCGGATGTAAATAAGATTTTAGAAAAATTAAACTCAGAACTTCCGGGGGTAATGCATATTGAATTAGAAGGAATTTTCAAAAGAGGAATTTGGGTGACAACACGTGCAGGAAACATCGGAGCAAAAAAGAAATACGCATTAATTGACAAAAATAACAGAATCAAAATTCGCGGATTTGAAACCGTCCGAAGAGATTGGTGCAAACTGGCGCGCAAAGTTCAGAATAAAATAATCCATCAAATTCTCGAGGACGGAGATTCAGAAAAGTCAGTCGAATATATCAAAGAAATTGTAAAAAAATTAAAAGACAGAGAAATTCCGAAAGAAGATTTAATAATCAGAACACAACTCAAAAAACCACTTTCAGAATACAAGGCAATTTCTCCCCATGTAATTGCAGCAAGAAAAATGAAAGAGCAGGAAATACCAATTGAGATGGGCGAACTAATCGAATATTATATTGCAGAACCAAAAGAAAATACAAAATCCAAACTTGTCAGAGAAAAAGTAAAACTTCCCGACGAAGAAGGAGAATATGACATAAATTATTATTTAGAAAGACAAATACTTCCAGCAGTTGAAAATATTCTGCAGGTATTGAATGTAAATGCAAAAGAACTCATCTACGGAAAAAGACAAACTTGTTTGAGTGATTTTTAATTAAGCTGTGATATTATGTCAAGAACCCTCGGAATAAATTCCGGGACGTGTCTCGGGTTTTTGAACACCCCAAAAATTGTTTTTGCTTTCTCACGAGTTAAAATGGGAAGTTTACGCAAAAAACAATTTTTGATGTATTAAGAACGTATAATCCAAAAAATTAATTTTCCTCTAAGAATTCTTTATTTTTATTTTCCAAGCTCACAATCTTAATTGGTTCTTCCTTTTTTCCGTTTCCATTCGCCGAAGAATTGAATCTTCGTTCCGCAGAAGATAAAATAGCCTTGAGCATATCGGTATAAGTCAATCCGGCATATTTTGACATTTTTGCAAGATGCCCATCCCAGCACCATCCAGGATTAGGATTAACTTCCAGTAATTTAGGATTTCCATTAGAATCAAAACGCCAGTCAAATCGCGCATAATCTCTACATTCCAATCTTTCAAATAATTTCAAGCACGAATCAATAATAAAAACTTTAACATCCTCCGGCAGTTCTGCAGGAATTGATTTTATATTCCAGTAAGGAGAATCTGGAAGCCACTTGGCTTCGTAGCCGCAAATTTTCGGCAAATTTTCCGGAACAGCAGAATAATCTTCTTCTGTTATTGGAAGAACGCTGTAAGATTGCGGAGGATTTCCAATTATACCGACGCTAATATCTTTTCCTGTCAAGAATTCCTCAACTAAAATCGGCTTATCATATCCAAACTTATCTCTTATTTCAGAAATCGCCGTTAAAAGTTCTTCATGATTACTTGCAACGCATTTTTGAGTTATTCCGAAGCTGGAATCACCAAAATTCGGTTTTACAATTACAGGAAAATTAAAAGGCAAATCAAATTCTATATCTTCTGGTTTTATAAAAATCGCTTGCGAAACGGGAATTCTCATTTCTTCAGCAATTCCTCTTGTTAAAGATTTATCATAGCAATATGCCAGACATTGCGGCCCAGCGCCGGTATAAGAAATATCCAGCATCTCAAGAACTGCCGGAACATGCAATTCTTTTCTAGCATCATTCGCAAATCCCTCGTCGCAAAGATTAAGAACATAAGTTATTTTGTCTTTTGACTTAGCTAAATCAGATATTAAATTATCATGATTATAAACATAAGTAAATTTGTATCCTTTAGATTCAATTTCCCTTAAAGAATTTTTTAGTTGATTAATTGTATAAAAATCATCGTCGTCAAAAACACAGGAAGGTTTTATTTCATCAGTTTTATTTGGGTCTCCCTGAATAACAAAAATATTTTTTATTTCTCTATTTCTTTTTTTAACTTCAGTCCAGTCTTTCTCAACCGCGCAAGTTACAATAATTCTTTGCTCCATCATACCCAGGTCCTGATTTCTCTTCGAATCTGGATTAAGAAACATTGGAAAATTTATTTTGCTAAATCCGGCCTCATTAAGAATTTTTTTAACAGAATCTTTTGTATAAAGTCTCTCCGAATAAAATTGGTCGACAATTACTCCTTTATCTACGTGACTGACAATTTCTCTGGAAATTATTCTCTGCATGTCTTTGGCAATAGAACGCTCTCTGCATACAAAATATTTTTTGTCAATCCATTCCCAAGAACGAGATTGAAAATTTTTGTGCAAGTATTCACCGTCGGCAATATCAATTAATAATTTTCCGTTCGGTTTTAAAATTCTAAAAACTTCCTTCAGAACTCTCAAATCGTCATTTACAGTTTCAAAATATCCAAAACTATTTCCAGGAATCATAACCACATCAAAGCTGTCCGCAGAATAAGGCAATTTTCGTGCATCACCTTCTCTAAATTTTATTGAGAGTCCTTCTTTTTTTGCAGATTCTTTTGCCTTCCGTATTAAATATCTGGAACGGTCCAGCCCTTCAACAAAATTAAAACCACGACGGGAAAATTCTAAACTATGTCTTCCTTGCCCGCAACACAAATCCAAAATACGATGTTCTTTAGATAAACCGAGAACATTTGAAAAAGCATCTATTTCTTTTTTTGTTATTGATTTATCATCGACAACATCGCCGTCAGTTTTAAGATAGACAGAATTAAATATTTTTTTCCACCAATCGGGTTTCACATGTTCCTCGAGATTTATAACAGGACCAACAGTCCTTATTTTAGACTCTTTGATATGATCAGGAGGCTCTGTTTTTTCAATCATTTGTGTAATAAATATATAATTTCCTAAAAATAAATCTATTTATAAATCTTTCTTAAAGAAATTGAATTAAAAATATTGGCATCCAGAAATATTATTTTTAAGAAATACAAAGACAAATATTTAAAAACTAGCTCCATCTTCAAAACTAATTTTAAAAATGGAAGAACAAAAATACGAAGAGAAAATTGAAATAAAGGACACTTCACAATATATTCAGGAATTGGAAAAAATAGTTCATCACGACAAAGAATTACGAAAAATTGTGGGGCATGAAATAAGAAATAGATTAAATTCATTAAATGGTTTTCCAGAATTATTAATAAAAAGTGTAAATGCGCTTCCAATATCTCAAGCTTCAAAAGACCCCCTTATAGATTATTGTACAGTCGTTCAAAGAAATGTAAAACAAATTGAAGGCATTGCAACTCTTCTTCATCTGGGCTCATTAAAACACAGAGATTTGAAGAACGCATCAGAGCAATTTGATTTGGAAGAAATGATAAGAGAAAATGCCTTATCTCTAAAAACCGATCTTGAAAAAAATTATTTGGGGTTGGACTATTCTTATGATAAAAAAGATGAATCTCCAATTCAAGTTTATGCTCACAAGGGTTTTATGAACGCTATAATAAACACAATTTTATTTAATTTATTAAAACACGCACCGAAAAATTCCCTAAACAAAATTGGACTTTCCATTCAAAATGAATCGCTTGAATTAATCTGTGAAAATTTAATTGGAAAATCAAGAGAAGGATATGGAGAACAAACGGGAGTTGGATTCTATTTATTAAATTTAGCAAAAAGGCAATTAAGAGGAAATCTTGAAACAGAAATAAGCAGAATAGATAGAAAATATGATTTTAATGAACTTATCGGATACAAAGATGCAAGAGAATTAGAAAATCACGATATTTTCAGCTTGAGATTTTACATTCCAATAAAAGAATTAACATTTCATCCGCCAAAGAAACAATAACATTAAAAATAATTTTTGATGTATTAATTATTTATACAAAAACTGCAAAACATGCAGTGTAATTATAGCACATCCGATACAAACACGAATAATTCTTGTAAATTGCTTTTTTAATCCCATATTTTTATGCTCGCTTATTCTGTAAATTCCCTCAAAAAATAAAAAAATACCGACACCAAACGCAAGAAAATCAATTATTACTGGATCAAGATAACTACATCTAAATTTTATCACGTCTTGTCCACTCAATTGAATAAATAATGTAATTAAAATCACAATCACGCAGAAAATTAAAGTAAATAATTTTATCTTTGTATAATTCTTCATAATCTATAAAATCTGAACAGTTTTATAAACTTAATTGATATTTAATTGACATGGGAAAAAATTACGAGCTAAAGCCATTTTTCGTAGAAAGAATGAAGCAACTTTTGCCGGATGAAAAAGATTTTCAATCATATCTGGAAATTTTAAAACACGAACCGGTTCGTTCAATTCGTTGCAACACCCTGAAGATTTCTCCAAACAAATTAAAGAAAATACTTGAAGAAAAAAACTGGAAAATTTCACAGCCATGGAAAAATCATCCAGAAGTTATGATTGTCGAGGGAAAATACATTAATCGAGAGTTACAAATTAATATGGCTCCGAAATCGACTTCGTCAGATTTCTCCGCAAAAAATATAATTAGTGCGAAAAAAAATTTCAAGCAATGTTCAGCTAATCTAAACAGCACTTCATCAAATAAACAAGATATTTCGCGAAGCAATTATGTTAACAATTTAAAAAATCCTACGAACGAAGTGAGTAACACCTGTTTAGGGTGGACGAACGTTCGCGATTTGACAAATTTGAAGACAATAAAAACAAATCGCGGGCGAGAGTTGGGTGGGAATAATTCTTCACAAAAAAATAAAATTCTTGTCAATTTAGAACCAGGAGAACTCGGCCGTTCCCTTGAGCATCTCATTGGATATTATTATATTCAGGAATTAGCAAGCATGCTCCCAACAATTGCTCTCGACGTAAAAGAAGGAGAATTAGTTTTAGATTTAGCAGCTTCTCCAGGAAGCAAAACAACACAAATGTCTGCAAGTATGAATAACACTGGAACAATAATTGCGAATGAAGTTTCTTTAGGAAGAATAAAAATTCTCGCGTCAAATTTAGAAAGATGCGGAGTCACAAATTGCATAATTACAAGAAAAGACGGAGTTGCTTTTTGCGAGAGAATAAAAAAATATATGCGACTTCCGTCGGAGGCATCAAAAGAAGTCGCCGTTCAGGAATTAGAAGAAAGTAGAAGAAAACCAACGGGTTGTCTTCAATTTGACAAAATTCTCGTAGACGCTCCCTGCAGTGGAGAAGGAACATTAAGAAGCACGCCAAAAACATATCAAATGTGGAACCCAAAAACAATTTTTAATTTATCAAGATTACAAAAATCTTTAGTTGCATCTGCAATTGAAATTCTAAAACCCAATGGAGTTTTAGTTTATAGCACATGCACACACGCACCAGAAGAAAACGAAGAAGTTGTTGATTTTATCTTAGAAAAATTCCCCGAAATAAAAATAGAAAAAATTGAGTTGCCAATAAACTGCCGAAAGGGAATAACAGAATGGAACACTTCAACAAAAAAATATGATGATACAAGTAAAGATAATATAATTAATAATAATTTTAACTTAAAACTCAAAGATATTTCTCACATTAACAATTCTCTGTCGGGTGGGCGGGGGGGAGATGGTGATGGGAAAGAA
Source organism: Candidatus Pacearchaeota archaeon (assembly GCA_041648455.1). Classification (GTDB taxonomy): domain Archaea; phylum Nanobdellota; class Nanobdellia; order Pacearchaeales; family GW2011-AR1; genus JBAZOZ01. The sequence continues at coordinate 12,755 of JBAZOZ010000014.1, forward strand.
AATCTCGAGCGAAACAAACAAATAAAAAGATTTTCTCCAGAAGTAAATAAATCTTGCAGAATTTATCCTCACGACGCAAACACCGAGGGATTTTTCATTGCGAAGTTCAAGAAGATAAAATGATAGAGATAAAATTCAATTGCAATGAGAAGTCACGAGCAGAGGGATTTTTCATTGCGAAGTTCAAGAAGATAAAATGATTGAAGATTTTGGTGGATATTTATTCAGTGATGGAAAATGGATTGATTTTGAAATCATACTAGCAAACAATATAGATTTCACAAGAGAAACTGGCGCATTAAGAATTAGAGTTACTTCTAAAGAAATAAATGTAGACTTTCTTGAAGAAATAAAACCAACAGAACAGCAACTAAAAAAGATAGAAGAATTAAAATCCAATAAAAAACTCTTCTTCGAGATAGTTGATAAGAACAACAAACCAATAAAAAGATATAGTGGATTTGATAAAACAATATTTGAATTAAGACAACATTTAAATAATTTTTATAAAAAGTAAAATTAAAAACCCTAAAAGAAACTTTTTTAAAGATAAACTTCCTACAATAAACAATGGGAAAAAAGAAAAGAGGTATTAAGACAGCTATTGCGATTATAACTATTATAATATGTCTATCAATTGCCGCTTTCTTTTTATTCCAACAAAAAGATGAAGTAAATCTTTCTCCCTCCCAACCAATAGGAGTACAAGTTCAGATCGGGAATTCCGCCCCAACAATTACAAACGTGCAAGCAATTCCAAATGTAAATCTTAATCCCTCTCCATCTACTACAAATATTATATTTACATTCACAGCAAGGGATTCAAATGGGGCAAGTGATTTAGTTGACTCAACAGCTTCAGCACAATTTATTAATACTGGAGAGCCAACAAGAACGGGAACATGTATATTTTTATCAACAGCTGGAAAAGAAAAAACATATAGATGCACTGTTGTAATGAATTATTTTGACAAAAGCGGAAGCTGGACAGCAGGTGTAAGTGTAGCAGATACTCAAGTAGCAATTGCTACATCCTCAACAATATTCACAGTCAATCTTTTAAGAGATATATCATTATCTCCACCACTAATAACTTTCCCATCTGTCTCACCAGGAAATTCTAACGTATTATCAACACAGAATACATTAATTACCAATAATGGAAATTTTGAAGCACCTCCCGGAACAATCTCAGCAACAGCATATGATTTGACTGGAGAAACAAATCCACTAGAAAAAATTCCTGCAGCGAATTTCAAAATCGCGGGCTCATTACAATCAAATACATGTGGGTTGGGAGAAGCATTAATACACTCTTCTACAATTGTATTAACAACATCTAAGCTTTCAAGAGGGCAAACAGGAAATACAGAAACAATAAAATACTGTTTAACATCTGTTCCAGAAATAAGCTCCCAATTTTATTCAGCAATCGGAGGCAACTCATGGATCATAGCTATAAATTAATTGGAATATTCCTTTTAATAATAAACATAAATACTATTTCTGCATTAGGAGTGAACTCTCCTTATTGGAATGAGAATCCATTAAAAATGTATTCTGGACAAATCATAGAAGTAACTTTTCCTTTAGTAAATAGTGTTAATGAAAAAACCACTGAAGCTTCTGTCTCTCTCGTCGAGGGAAAAGAAATTGCAGAGATAACTAGTGGAGAAAAATATACTGTTCAGCCAGGAAGCGCTGATAAAAATATAATTCTAAAAATAAGTATTCCGGCCGATTCAAAAATAGGAGATTCTTACAAAGTGAAGTTTTCCGTTAAATACACTCCAGAAGGAGGAGAAGGAAATGTAAAACTCGATGTAGGATATAATATAGAATTTCCAATTGAAATTGTAGACCAAGCGAATGCAAGTTCATTAATAACACTGAATACTGGAAATGTGGGAAATGAAACCCAAGAACAAAACTATACAATAATAATTATAATTGTAGCAATTCTATTAATTCTCCTACTTGCTATAATAATTTTAATGATCAAAAAATACAAACAGAATAAAAGTAACTAAACGAATAAATTTAAATAACTATTTTTAATCCTTCATGTATGAAAATAATTTATCTCATTATATCTTTTATAATTTTAGTTGGTGTAGTATCGGCTTCAAATCAAGAAAGAATAACTGTGTCTGTTTTTGTTAAGGCTAAAATTCCAGAAGCCAATACAAATAAAATAAATCAAGATATAAATAGAATCTTCTACAACCAAAACAGATTATTCTATAATAATTTTCCAATTTCCTTATTGAATATCAAATTAAAAATATTATAAATTAAAAAATGCCACACCACAAATATCCAACCAGATTAAAAATATTCTCCGAAAATGAGAAAAAAGAAATAGAAAAAAAGCTCAACGAGCAATTTGGGATAAAAGAAATTCCAGGAATTATTCTTCAAAGAGGGGAAGAAAGATTATTTTTATTTCAGGGTTCTTTAAGTGAAAAACAAATTTACGAACTTGAACAAACAATTCCAATTGAAAGAATCGGGGTTTATTTTGCAAAACTCGTAGAGGAAAAAGACGGAAAAACAAAAATAAGATTAAGTATTGAAGGAACTCAAATTTTCTCAAGCCAAATAAATAAAAACATTTTTGAATTAAATGATAATCAGGTAGAAGATTGGATGAAGGGAAATGAATTATTATCAGATAATATAAATAAAGAATCAAAAGAATCCCTAGGGGTGGGTGGTCGGGGAGTCGCGGTGGGTCAAGAATTGATTCAAAAAAATGGGTGGGGCACTTACAGAGGATTCCTCGTAATGAAATACAAAAATAATTTTCTTGGCTGTGGAAAAGCCTCAGAAAATAAAATATCAAATTTCATTCCTAAGAACAGAAGACTGAAAGAAAAATCAATCTAATTCTTTTCTATTTCTGTAAACTCTATAATGCCCATTCTCAAAATGTCCTATCAAATTTTCAGCTTCTTCATTTTCCCGGGCAGAGTTAATTATATTATCAGAATTAATATACGGAACATTAAATGGAAAAATTCCATCAAATGAATGAACCGATGGAAAAAGAGACCCAAATTTTATCAAAAAACCTTCACCCATAAAGAATACAAAATCATAGTTTATTTAAACATTATTGTTCTCCAAAAATTATGAATTTAAAAGACAAAGAAAAAATACTCCGGGCAGGAAAAATAGCAGGCCAAGTTAGAGAATATGCTAAAAAAATAATAAAAAAGGACACGCCATTGTTGGAGATTGCAGAAAAAATTGAATCAAAAATAATTGAATTGGGAGGAAAACCAGCATTCCCAACAAATTTAAGCATAAATGATATTGCAGCACATTACACTCCACCTAATGATGACGAAACTCTTGCACATGGATTATTAAAAGTTGATTTTGGAGTTCATATAGGTGGGAATATTGCCGACACGGCCTTTTCAATAGATTTAGAAAACAGTAAGGAAAATAAAAGATTAATACAAGCAAGTGAAGAGGCATTGGAAAATGCATTAAAAATTACAAAAGAAAACACAACAGCAAATGAAATAGGGAAAACAATACAAAAAACAATTGAATCTTTTTCCGGATTCACGCCAATAATAAATCTTTCAGGACATTCAATGCAGGAATATGATTTGCATTCAGGAATAACAATTCCAAATATAAATGATAATAAAAATATAGAAATTGAAAACGGACTTTATGCGATAGAACCATTCGCAACCAACGGAAGCGGAAAAGTTTACGACGGAAAACCATCTGGAATTTATTATTTATCCAATCAAAAAAATACAAGAAGCCCATTAGCAAGAGAAATTCTGAATTTTATAATTGAAGAATACAAAACTCTTCCTTTCTGTGAAAGATGGCTGGTAAAAAAATTCGGAACAAAATCTTTATTCGCCTTGAAACAATTAGAAAATGAGAATATACTTCATCATTTTCCACAACTAGTAGAAAGTTCTCATGCAAAGGTAAGCCAAGCCGAACACACAATTCTCATCGACAAAGATGAAATTATAATTACAACTAAATAATTAATCACAACTTCAAGGCGAGCAAACATAATTAAATTGCGGGAGAATATGGGAAAATAAGATAAATATAAAGAATTTAGGAAATGTGATTAATCGATAAAGTTAAAAAAAATTATTGTGACGACGAAATAATTGGTTTTCCTTTTGACATTTTATCATAATTTTTCAACATCTCCTTTTCAAAACATATTTCACAAAATCCATGTGTAGTAAATTCCCTATAAATTAAAATTAAATCATCATACATTGAATGTTCTTTGCCCACCCATTTTGAATGCCCATTCATGTCAAGAACCCTCGGAATAAATTTCGGGGCGTGTCTCGGGTTCTTGAACACCCCAAAAATTGTTTTTGCTTTCTCACGAGTTAAAACGGGGAGTTTACGCAAAAAACAATTTTTGATGTATTAAGATAAATCCTATCACAATCACAACACTTCTTCAATAAATCTCTCGGTGCCTCAAATAATAAATCCATTAAATGATTAGGAAAAATATATTTTTAAATTTTATTATAAATATTGGCCCACGCAGAATAGAATTGGTGAATACTCGGTGTAAACAAATCTTATGATTCATTGGAATTTATTTGTGTTATTTCTTTCTTAAGGATAGGCAAATCTTTTTTTACAATCTCCCAAACCCTATCAATATTTACTCCAAAATAAGCATGACTTAAAATATCTCTTAACCCTGCTATGTTCTTCCAAGGTATCTTCGGATACTTTTCTCTAAAAGAATCTGGGAGATTCTTAACTGCTTCTCCAATTATCTCTAATTGCCTGATTATTGCACTTTGTCTTAAAATATTCTTAGAAAATTTTTCTCTATCTAAATTTTTTGAGAATTCTTCTATATTTTTTATGCTACTTAATATATCTTCAATAAATAAGGTTATGTTTCTAATCATATTATCTTTATCTCTTCATTTAAAATACTATTTTTTATTAATGGTTTAATAACAGAATATTCCACCAAATCTACTTTTTTATTTAAAACCTTTTCTAAAGCTAATTTTAATCCTATAAATCCCAATAAACTCATATTTTTATCATTGATATTCACAGCTATATCAATATCGCTGTCTTTTCTTTGTTCTCCTCTTGAATAACTACCAAAAATTCCCGCTCTGTTTACTTTATTTTCTTTTAATATTCCCTGTATTTTAGATTTAATTTTTTCTATTTCTCTGTTTGGTTTTATTTTCTTTATTAGCATTTTTTTATCCGCTTCTTTCTCTTTCTCTTTAATCTCTGAACCAGACAACCCAGCTCCAAGATATATTCTCTTTTTTGAAACTTTTTTCCCATTTCTTACAGAGACCACTCTATAAAAATATTTTTTCCCATTAATATTTCTAACTTCAGTATAAACCATAATAAATTTATGTCTACAAAATTTATAAATCTTTCTATGTAGACACAAAATGAGATGGATTTGTTGATTACAAAATCTTATTAAAATCTTGGTAAAAAAACATATCTACTTTATGTAAACAATCCACTTTATCCTAAATAACTATTCCCTTGAGGAATCGCCGATTTAGCAGATTTCAAGAAATTCTCCTCGATTTTGCTGTAAACTTCTATCGTAGATTTTGTCACACTCGGCCTAACTTTATTCAGCGCTTCATCAAAATGTTTTTTCTTAACTATTTTAGATTCAATATCTTCTCTCAATGCGAGTAAAGCAGATTCTCTCGCCAACGATTCTAAATCTGCACCAGTATAACCAACAGTTTTTTTAGCAAATTCCTTGAGAAAATCTTCTTTTTCTTTTTCCTTGAATATTTTTTTCGAATCTCCAATAGGCATATTTTTAGTATGAATTTTCAAAATATCCAATCTTCCCTTTTCTTCTGGAACATTAACTAATAAAATTTTGTCAAATCTTCCTGGCCTTAAAACAGCAGGGTCCAGCATATCCGGCCTGTTCGTCGCGCCAATAATTAAAATATCTTTCAAATCTTCCAATCCATCCATTTCTGCTAAAAGCTGATTCAAAACTCTTTCAGTAACTTTTGTTCCTTGTTCAATTCCTCTCCTTCCTGCCATAGCGTCGAGCTCGTCGAAAAAAATCACGCAAGGTGCAACTTGTCTTGCTCTCTCAAATATTTTTCTAACACCTTCTTCAGATTTTCCAACCCACATGCTCAGCAAAGAAGGTCCCTTAACTTGAATAAAATTCGCTTCGGATTCTTTCGCAACTGCTTTTGCTAAAAGTGTTTTTCCGGTTCCGGGCGGACCATAAAGCAAAATTCCCCTCGACGGACGAATTCCCATTCTGTCAAAACTTTCAGGATATTTCATCGGCCATTCAACTGCTTCTTTTAATTCCTGTTTAACATTTTCCAAACCACCTGCATCTTCCCAGGAAACATTCGGAGTTTCAACAAGAACTTCCCTCATCGCTGAAGGACGAACAACTTTCAACGCAGCCTCGAAATCTTCCTGCTTGACAATTAATTTTTCCAAAACTTCCTGAGGAATAGAATCTTCTCTGTCATCTAATTTCAATTGAGGCAAAAATTTTCTTAAAACATTCATTGCAGCCTCTTTTGTCAAGGAACTCAAATCAGCCCCGACAAAACCATGAGTTATCGACGCAAGTTCTTCTAACTTAACATTTTTAAGAGGCATTCCTCTCGTGTGAATTTTCAAAATTGAAAGTCTGCCTTGTTTATCAGGAACATTAATATTTATTTCTCTGTCAAATCTTCCAGGTCGTCTCAACGCAGGATCAAGAGCATTAATTCTATTCGTTGCTCCAATAACAATAACTTTCCCTCGAGATTTCAATCCATCCATCAATGTCAAAATCTGACTGACAACTCTTCTCTCAACTTCTCCGCTAACTTCTTCTCTCTTCGGAGCAATCGCATCAAGCTCGTCGATAAAAATAATCGCTGGCGCAGTTTTTTCAGCTTCTTCAAAAATATCTCTGATTCTCTTTTCTGATTCTCCATAAAACTTGCTCATAATCTCCGGCCCATTAAGCAAAATAAAATTAGCGTCGGTCTCACTTGCAACAGCCTTAGCTAAAAGTGTTTTTCCGGTTCCAGGAGGACCATGAAGCAAAACTCCTTTTGGCGGTTCAATACCAAGTTTTTCAAAAATTTCTGGATGCTTCAATGGGATTTCAACCATCTCTCTAATTTTTTTAATTTCTTCACTCAATCCGCCAATATCTTCGTAATTTATTTCTGGAATTTTCTCGTCGGAAATTTCAACTGCTTTCGAACTTAAAGTTAATTCAGTATTCTCGCTGATTATAACCGGCTGATTAGGATTAGAATTAACAACTAAAAATCTTATTTGCGTAATTCCTCCGCCGAGATTTCCCAAACCCATATTGTTAAACATCTCTCCAAAAATATCATTCAAATCTCCAAAATCTTCTGACATCAAATCTCTTCTTCTCTGAACTCCGCCAAGAACAATAATGTCTCCTTTGACAACCGCCCTTCCGAGCAAGCCGTGCTTTAAATTTTCGGGATCACCTTGAACCATAATTCCTTTCTGTGCTGGCGCAATCATAATTTTCTTTGCTTCTTTAACTTCTGCCTTCGATATAGAAACCATATCACCAATTCCAGTTTTCGCGTTTCTTCTTAAAATCCCGTCGATTCTGATAATTCCTTCTCCAACGTCAGCAGGATAAGCGCGATCAGCAATAGCAACAGTTTCTTTATTTCCCTTAATCAAAATAACATCTCCTCTCTTAATTTCAAGCTCCCTCATTATTTCAGAATCTATTCTGGCAATTCCTTTGTAAGCATCATCTTGCAATGCTTCTACAACCTTTAATTGCATCTGTTTTTTAACCATCTTAAAAATTTCCTATTTTTAATGAGACAGAAAATTTAGAAAAATTTTCTGTATGTTTTTTGTTTTTGTGTTTTAATTTATTTTACATTTATTTTTATATTCTCCGTTCTCCGTTCTCCGTTCTCCGTTCTCCGTTGGATAGGTGGGAATAATTCTTATAACGACAAATTTTTATTTTTTATTTTTTAAATCTTCATTATTTTATAATTTCTTTTTCAAAATTTCATTTAAT
>JBAZOZ010000015.1:0-20068 GCA_041648455.1 Candidatus Pacearchaeota archaeon
TCTCAACTATTTCACTGCATGAATAATCGTCCTGGAAAGGTAATAATTATCCAGTAGTAACAAATAGAAACTTTTTTAAATCAAGAAAATATGTTTATTCATGCTAAATTGGATAAAAAACACATATAGAAAAGTAATTGGAAAACCGACGCTAGAGCAAGAGCAGTCATTTAGAAATTGGTCTGGATACGAAGGAAAAATTAAGAAAGCAAGCGTCAATCAAAATATAGCGGTAAATGCTGAATTGCAAGCCAGAATATATGAAGCAGAAGGAAAGGGAATAAAAGCAAGAGAAATAAGAAAAGAAAAACAAGATTATATTCAAGCGTATCAAATTCCTAAATCAACATACCAAGAAAAGAAAATAGAATTTTATTCCGATGAAAAATGCTTGTCCTTGTTGGAAAGAAGATTCAAATTAAGTTTAGCAAATTATGTCAAGGCATATTACTGGGATATTCCTGCAGAAAAACAAAAAGCAATTTATCTAAGTTTATATGAAAGTTATAGAGAAATTTATGGAACGCAAAAATCCGGTAAGATTGTAGAACTATCAGATCAGTTGAATCTTCAGGCATCACAGAAAAAAAGAGAGATTGTTAGAAAAAATGCATTGGAAAGATTAGCTGCGTAATTAAAAAACTAAAAACTATTATTATATCCGTCCAATAATTTAACATAGCACTTCGTGATATTTATTGCTCAAATCCTACTCGCGATCCCATTTTATTATTTATTCTTTTAATTAGTCAAAATAAAATCGCTCGGCTGTCAGGATTTTCGCTTAAGAATTTTGCTAACGAGGAAATCTGACGAAGTCGATTTCTGAGTTTAAATTAATGAGCAACTTGCGAGAGTTTGCACGAGTATTGCCTCAAAACTTTGTTTGAGTGCGGACTCGAGTTGCGAGCAAATTATATTGAGTCATATGGTTTTACTTTATGCTCACAGAAGTTTTAAAAACTATTTTCAACAATTTTCTTTGTGCCCCCATAGTTCAGAGGCCAAGAATCCTGCCCTTTCAATGGGAGGAACCGAGGTTCCCCTTCACAACCTCTCCTTTCCGACGCTGTGAGGCGATTTTCAGAAAACAAAAATTCTGGGACTTCAAAAGACGATACTTTTGAAGTTTTTAAATTGCCTCCGACGAAAATCGCGTAAGGAGAAAAATGAAAAAAAAGAAAGGCAGAGACCCGAGTTCGAATCTCGGTGGGGGCGTAAATGATGTTGAATAAAGTGAAACATCATAGCCACGAATTCAAATAAGAAATCCGAGCTTCGAACGAGCAGAGGAGAATCCGAGCATTTTGCTTTGCATTGGTTTGTTTATGTCGTCGGCAAAGTAAAATGCGAGTAGGACGGGGCGTATCTTTTACCGAAAAGCGAAAAGGAATTGTTTATAAACCCACTCTTCCCAGTCTAAATATACACGAACGATTATTAGATTAAGTTCTTGGGTTCATCTCAAAGGACTTGTTACTCAAGAATCGACTTCTTGTTATTTTAAATATGGAAAAATTTGAAAAGCTCGGACTGAGCAAAGGACTATTGGAAGTGCTAAACGGATTTGGCTTCAAGGAGCCGTCAGAAATTCAAGAGAAAGCAATACCATTAGCATTGGCTGGAAGAGATATTATTGGCGGTTCAGCGACGGGAAGCGGAAAAACGCTGGTGTTCGCATCTCCAATTATAGAAAATCTAAAACCAAATCATCACGTTCAGGCATTAATTTTAACTCCAACAAGAGAATTGGCAGAGCAAGTTGCAAAGACGATTAGAAGATTCTTAAATAAAAAAGAATTAAATGTTTTGGCAATTTACGGAGGAGTAGATATCAACCAGCAAATTAGAAAAATTCCAAATGCCGATATTGTCGTCGGAACTCCCGGAAGAATCCTAGATCATTTAAATAGAAGAACTTTAAATCTAAGCTCAATCAAATTCCTTGTGCTGGATGAAGCAGACAGAATGTTCGACATGGGATTTCACAGAGATGTTGAAATAATATTAAACCAATGTCCGCGAGAAAGACAAACTATGATGTTCTCCGCTACAATCTCAAATGATATTGATTATCTCGCTAAAAAATATACTAAAAATCCTGTAAAAATTTCTGTCAACTCTTATGTTGATCCTTCACTATTAACACAAATCTATTATGATGTACCTGCATATAATAAATTTTCCCTGCTCGTTCATTTACTAAACAAAAATCAGACAAATTTGTCGATGGTATTTTGTGGAACTAGAAGAAATGTAGATTTTATTGCAAACAATTTAAAAGAAGTAGGAATTAATTCAAAAGCAATTCATGGGGGATTACCCCAGAATAAGAGAATTAAAATCTTAGAAGAATTTCATCTAAAAAAAATTAGCGTTTTAATTTGTACCGACGTTGCAGCAAGAGGTTTGGATATCAAGGGAATAAGTCATATATATAATTACGATTCTCCCCCCACAAGCGAAGATTACATTCACCGAATTGGAAGAACAGCAAGAGCGGGTAAAGAAGGAAAAGCGATAAGTATTTTATCAAACAAAGATTACGAAAACTTCAGAAATATCTCAAAAGATGAATCTTTAACCATTATTCCAGAAAAATTGCCGGAATTTCAAATTATAAAAATAGAAAAGAATTTTTCAGATAGAAAAAAGAATAATTTCAATAGAAATCATCAAAGACCAATGAATAATCAGAATAGGAGAAGGAGGTAAAATAAAATGAAAGGAAAAGTAAAATTTTTCAATGAAATAAAAGAATTTGGATTCATTACTGGAGAAGATGGAAAAGATTATTTCGTGCACAAAACTGGCCTTGAGAGAGATATAACTCTTGACAAAGATGATTCAGTTACATTTGAAACAGAAAAAGGAGACAAAGGTCTAAAAGCAGTTAAAGTTTCTAAAGAATAATTCTCATCACAAAAAATCAAAAATTGGAATTTATATGTAGCGGGAGCGAGGTTAAAAGAGAGATTTAGCGTCGGTGATTTAATAAAAACATTTTTAAGGTCTGAAATATTAATATAGAAATGGGATATTACGAAGAAAAGAAAAAATATGAAGAAATAAAAGAGAACACTACCAATCAAAATAAATGCCCAGAATGTAAGAAAGGTATCATGGTGGTAACTATTCAACTTAAAAACGCATTTACAAAAAGTCAAATATTCAAATCTTTTTGTCCTGTTTGTGGGTATACAATTAAAAAAGTTATATAATAAAAAATAAATTTATTATAGATTAAAATGAACAAGACGATTATAAAAATAGGAAAAAGAACATATAAAGATACTTCTAATGCATTAGAATGGATAGTAATAGGAGGACTTGTTGCTGGGATGTCTTTTTATTTATTCGAAAATTATCCTGGCAGAACATTATTAGGAGTTATTATATTAATTTTTATTGTGTTTATATTAGGATTATTTTTTAAGGATAAAAAAAGATGTCCTCATTGTAAAAAAATTATGGAAGATTAAACTTTATACACAAAACCAATTTTTATTACTACTTCTTTTTGATAAGCAACATTTAAATAAAACAATTTTCTTTTAGTGTTATGAAAAGAGGCGAGTTATTAGTTCTTGGAATTTTATTAGTTGTGTTTATCGTCGGAGGTGTGAGTGCAGTTGAGTATATTGTTTTTCCTGGAGAAAATTTGGGAAGTTATAATTGTTTACTTAATCAGAGTTTTGATTATATAGATAATACTAGTCAATTACAAATGAACTGTTATAAATATTGTAGTACTACTTTAAATTTCTATCTTGATAACCCTCCTCAAAGTATGATGGAGTCAGAAGATTGTGGTATGGATAATAAATCTTCATTGTGGATAATTTCGGATAAGTCTGAAATGTTACTTGAGAATTGGGTTTTTTTTAAAGATGAAAATGAAAAATATTATGGAGGATTTCCTTTAATTAATACCGTTAGATTTTATAATTATACATATCCTGACCCAAGTACACCTCTTCCATCAAAAACAATGTTTACTGAAGGCATTTTATTGAATGAAAGTGGAAGTGAATTTAAAGTAACCATAGTTTTACAAACAGATTTTTTCAATAATAGAAGCGTGCGTAATGCACATGGAATATTGACATTCTATACAGAAGAAAATCAACGTCTCTCCCTCCTCGAATCCTTCCAACAAACAATCTCAAATACAATTTTAAACATAACAGCGTCGATAAATCAATTATTTTCTCAAGTTAATAATCATGAAACAGAATTAACAAATCATGAATCTCGTATCACAGCATTAGAAAATCAAACTCCCCTCTCCTCAAACTTTACTTCCCCCTACTTCAAATATTTATCTTCAAGTGATAGAAAAAATATTGTTTGTGGTTATGCCGAAGATAATCATTTAACTCAACTAACAGATTTAGGTTGGAATTGCACAATAACTTACAGGACACTTTCTTCAGGTAAAGTAAGTGCTAGTTGCAGGTGCAAGAAAATATAACAATTAAAGACAGATTTAAAGAATTATGGGCTCAATTCTAATATTGCTTTCTTATGTTTCTCAAAAATCTTGTCGTCTATAATTCCATAAACTCCTTGTAAACTATCTTTAAATTGTTTTGAAATTATTTTTTCTTTAACTTTTAAAAATAATTTATTGAAATCATATTTTTCTGAAATCTCTTTTTTTACCCATTCCTTATTTTTTATGTTAGGAGCTAACATAAAAATATCTCTTATATCAGTTAATCTACAACTTACAAATTTCAAAACAAATAAAGCATCTAAGTTTATTATTCTCAATTTTAATTCTTCTGTAATTGTTTTCCCTCTTAATGTTTTTATTTCTGAATTCTTAAAAACCCAATCAGCAGAAAACGTAGCCTTCGTTTGCCTGTCTAAGACTTCTTTAATTAAAATATCCATACTTACTTTAATATTGTCTCCTAAATCCTTCTCAAATCTTAAGAAATCTCCATAATAAGAAGTATCTTCTTTATTGTGATCTTCTTTTGCATAACCAAATTTTAATAGAACTTTTTCTATTTCTTTTAGTTCTTTATGGTCTTTGATTACAATATCGCAATCAACTGAAAATCTTGGAAGAGCATAAGAATTTACTGCGTATCCACCAATAATTACAAACTTGAATTTTCTCATTCTTTTTAAAGTTTCAAAAATTTCTTTTTCTCTAAGCTGTAACATTTTTATATTTAGTTTTCATGTAATTGTAAGCATACAAATACATTTCATTTAATTTTGCTAATTTAATTGTTTCTTTTAAGCTTTCAACTTTATAACCTTCTTTTTCAACAAAATTTAATTCTTTAATTGGAATTAAAATAATATACTCTCCTATTGTGGTTCCTTCATTAACATAATTTGGAATATTATGAATATTAAAGAAATTTTTCCAATATTTTAAATCTTTCTTTAAGACTTTAATAAAGTAAGGTGATTTTTCTATTCCTCTCTGAACATAAGAATAATCACTCCAGATTTCTACTGCAGATAAATTCGTGAAAGCATAATCTTTTTCTGCTTCTTTTATTATTTGAGGAACTTTAAACTCCAATAAACTATTAATTACAATTTCTGGATTTATACAGATATAAGTATTATCTGATTGCTTTTTAACCCAACCTGCTTTTAATAATAAAGCAAATATCTTTTTTTTCATGCTTTGCCCAACTATCCAATCTAATTCTGATTGTTTGAATCCTTCTTTATCTTTATGCCTTGCAAAAAATAAAGCATATGCCTTTAAGCCGTATTGAGGTATTTCTGTTGCCATTTTGTTCTTATGTTAGTGTTTATTTATAGTTACCTAATAGGTAACCCTATATTTAAATGTTTCCATTAGATACTTTTATGAGTCGAGAATAAGAAAAGGTTTAAATTTATCTATTTGTATATTAATAAACAATCAAAATGAAAATAAAAGAAAATAAAAGTTTTTTCCTTATGCAGTTTGGAGATACTCCTCAATTAAGAGTTCTCGACTTTTTAATAGAAAATCATTTCTTTGATTATCCTATGACTGGAATAGCGAAAGAAAGTAATGTGAGTTATAATTCGATTAAGGTGTTCTTTGAACAATTTATTAAATCTGGAATTGTAATCAATACTCGAAGAGTTGGAAAATCTGAGTATTATAAATTAAATATGGAAAATGAATTCGTTAAAAATATTGTAAAACTTGATTGGATGCTTACTAAGAAAAATATTCTTCAAAAAAACGAATCAATCCGTGCTTAATCATGTCAAGAACCCTCGGAATAAATTCCGGGGCGTGTCTCGGGTTCTTGAACACCCCAAAAATTGTTTTTGCTTTCCTACGAGTTAAAACAGGGAGTTTACGCAAAAAACAATTTTTGATGTATTAAATAAATCACACCCGATTATATTTTCTGTCTGGGATCTTATTTTATTCCCTTCACCAAATATTCCCCCTCTCCTTTTTCCAATTCATATCCTAATTTTTTATAATATTCTCTGACACCTACGCCAGAAATAATTTTCAACTTTTTAATTCCTTCCTCTTTTACAATCTTCTCCGCTTCTTCTAAAAGCCATTTGCCTAATCCGATGTGTTGTCCGATTTTCCCTTTCTGTCCAATATTCAATGCTTGTCCATAAACATGAAGTTCACGAATTATTGCAACTTTAGTTGGAAAATTGCCTCGCTTAGCTCGAATATTTTTTGCTCCGAATTCTGCTTCGCTTAAATTCTTCGCATTAAAATTATTAATAAAATATTTAATTAAAGGTAGTTTAATTTTATCCAAATATTTTTTATTATCACAAACTCCTTGTAGTTTGTTTGGAATTTGTGAGACAGAAAACTTTTTGTTTTCTGTATTAACAATCTTCTTAAGCGAAGAACTTGACGAAGTCTGTTCTGAGCTGTCAATTTCACGAACTTGTGAGCGCAAATTATCAAAAATTCTCAATCTCAACAATCCAAATAAAATATCATCAGCGTCGACAATCTCTAAAAAATATTCTTCACCACCGCTTGCTCGATATTTTGTAACTTTTAACCTTAGCTCAGAATCCTGCTCTGCTTGGATTCTTTGCTTATCTTTTTTTTTAAGCGAAAAATCTGACAAAGTCAATTTTGAGCCATCAATCTGCGAACGAAGTGAGCCTAAATTTCTTAAATTAAACCCAACTTCTCTATACCTTATTTCCTTCAATTTTATTTTATTTTTTCTCAATTCTTCTTCAACATCTTTTCTCAAATCAATTTTTGTTGTCCCAGCAACAATATAATCGGGAGGAATTTCTCTCATAACTCTCATGACTCTGCAATATCTAGGAACAATTTTAAACATCTCAATTAAAATATTTTCAATTTGTTCCTTTGTATATGGTTTGTATTTCCTTTTCCAATACCAATTTTCTAATTCACTTCCAGGCATTACTTGACAAGGATAAATTTTAATTTGATCTGGCTTGAATCTTTCATCAGAAAATATTTTTTTAAATAATTTCAAATCATTTTTTATATTGCTTCCAGGCAAGCCGGGCATTATATGATAACCGACTTTAAATCCGGCATCTTTTAATTTTTTCGTCGCTTTAACAACATCTTCGACGCTGTGCCCTCGATTAATTTTTTTATAAATTTTATCATCGATAATCTGCACTCCGAGTTCAACTCTTGTGCATCCAAATTCTCTCATCCTGTCAATATATTCAACACAAACATCCGGCCTAGTCTCTATACAAAGTGCAACGCACCTATGTTCTGCAATTTCATTTTTTTTCTTGGCTTTTTCTAAATCCTTAGAATTAAAATTATTCAATCCATTGTAAATTCTTTTAACAAATTCATATTGAAATTTACGGGGATAAGATAAAAAAGTCCCTCCCATTATTATAATTTCAATTTTATCTGTTGGATGATTCATTGCCTTGAATGCTTCTAATCTTCCCTTAACTTGTTTGTAAGAATCATAATTTACTAAAGACGCTCGCATAACAACTGGAGATTTCGGGGTGTAACTCTGCGGAACATTCAGCGACGGACAATAAACACAAGTTCCGTGTTTGCATTTTCTAGGGGGAAGCATCACTGCAACAGGCGTGACTCCTGAAATTGTTTTCGTCGGCTTTCGAATTTCGTTTGGTTTGGGGATTAACATATCTCTTCCAACACAAAAATCCTTATAAAATCTTTTCTATTTCGAAGGATATGCCAGAATTTATTAAAGTAGAATATGAAATTCCTAAAAAAAATAATAATGAAGATTTAAGGAAATATCTCTTAAGAGTAATTTACGATGTTAAATATTCTTTAACGAAACTAAACGCCGGTGAAGAACCTAACTTATATGAAACCTTGGGAATAATAAATGCTGGAGGTAATTATATTTCCAGACGCTATCCAATAATCCACAAAATAGATTTGTCAGAAGTTAAAAATTTAATTAAAGATTACGAAAAAACATCCAAGAAAAAAATTGAAGAAATACTGGAAAATTCTGGACAACTAATATCTTCAAAATGAAAATAGGAATCATCGGTGGCTCAGGTTTAGAAAATCCAAATCTTCTTGAAAATTTCAATTCAAAAGAAATTGAAACCCCATTTGGAAAACCTTCTTCTCCATTAATAACAGGGAGAATAAATAACATAGATGTTGTTATAATTTCAAGACACGGAGCAAAACATGAAATCACTCCAACAGAAGTAAACAACAGAGCAAATATATTCGCTTTAAAATCAGAAGGTTGCAAATATATAATTTCAACAACAGCTGTCGGCTCCTTGCGTGAAGAAATAAAAAGAGGAGATTTTGTAATACTTGACCAATTCATAGACTTTACAAAGCAAAGAAAACTTTCCTTTTTTGAAAAATTCGAATTTGGACCAATTCACACCCCCATGGCAAATCCATTTTCAAAAATACTAAGAAGAAAATTAATTGAAAGCTGTGAAAAACTTAAATTTTCTAACCATAAAAAAGGGACCGTTATAACAATTGAAGGCCCAAGATTCTCGACGCTGGCAGAAAGTAATATGTTCAGGCAGTGGGGAGCAGATGTAATAAATATGTCAATTGCTCCAGAAGCAATCTTAGCAAATGAAGCGGAAGTAGAATATGCTGTGATAGCAATGTCAACTGACTATGACTGCTGGAAAGAAGATGAGACTCCCGTTACTTGGGATGTAATAAAGCATATTATGAAAGAAAATGCAGAAAAAATAAAAAAAGTCATTTTAGAAACAATTAATTCTTTTTCAAGAGAACAGGAAATCCTTAAATTAAAAGATAAAATTAGAACAATTCCAAATTTCCCAAAACCAGGAATAATGTTTAGAGATATAACCACGTTGCTGCAAGATAAAGATAGTTTAAGAAAATTAACAGATATATTTTATGAAAGATACAAAGAGGTTAAAATAGACGCTATAGCTGGAATTGAATCAAGGGGATTTATTCTTGCTGGAATACTTGCTGAAAAACTTAACACAGGACTTATATTAATAAGAAAACCAGGAAAATTACCTTATGAAACTATAAAACAAGAATATTCTCTTGAATATGGAATAGACACACTTGAAATTCATAAAGATGCAATTCAACCTGGACAAAACATCCTTCTCGTCGACGATTTGATTGCAACAGGAGGAACTGCATTGGCAAGTTGCAAATTAATTGAAAAACTCGGGGGTAAAATATACGAAGTTGCATTTATAATCGACTTGCCGGATTTAAAAGGAAAACAAAAACTTTCAAAATACAATGTTTTCACTTTAATTGAATTTATAGGAGAATAATCCTGCAAAAAAGTAAATAATAAAAGAGGATTCAGAAAATAGAAATTTTCTGACTCTTAAACTCTTCGAGATTTAAGAAAATGTCAAAACTTTTTAGAACAAGTAAAGGTGCCATTAAAAAATATAAAATACTTTTTAGAAAAGAAAAAAGAAAGGAAAGAGAATTAATTAGAGATTTGTATATTCTAACAATATTATATCTGCTAAAAGAAAGACAAGAAAAAGAAGACGATGAAAGAAAAAAACTAATTTTTGAGTCAAAAATTGAAAAGATAATTAATAATCATGAAGAAAGCCAAGAAATTAAATTAGAATACGAAGATTTTTATAAATTAAATCTGTGTGTATATTTGAGAAACCCAACAATAAATGCAGAAGAAAAAAAGTTTGATGGTGATTGCCCATTAAGAGGTCATTTCAAAACACGAAAATGCAACGGCCCTGTATATAATATGAGCAAATGCAAGAATTATCTTAAGATGGAAAATAGAAACAAAGATAATTTTAGTAGTTTAAAATATTATTAAAAATAAAAAATAAGAATAAAAAAATAAGAATAAAATTAAAAATACAACTTTTTAATTCCAGTTATATCTCCTGCTTCTAAAGTTCTCTTCTTTGTCTCTCCCTCTGTTGCATAGCCATACATTGTTTGTTCTACACAAGATGTGGTATATAAATCATTCATGCCAAAACTATGCCCAAGTTCATGTGTCGCTATATTTTCGAAATCCATCTTTCCAGTTTCATTAATGCCCCAATCAAAATCAGCATCGTCGTAAACTTGATCCCATTCTACTAAAACTCTTTGATAGGGTGGCCCATAAAATATTCCCCATACAATTGTTATTGCAATTGCTCCCGGACTATCAACATTTGCAAAATAAACTTCATTTTTATTGTCAGGACTTACTGTATCTGCAACTAAAATATCCGAGATTACAGAACCTGCTCCAAGAATATTTTTTCCTGCAGCTGTTTCCCATTTCGAGATATCAGAATCCAAATTGCTGAAAACAAAATTTCCATCTAAACTTCTTATATTTGTAGGATTAACAATCCACGGCTCAATAGTCTTCCATTTTGCCCCTTTCGACAAAAATCCATAGCATGAACTTCCAGACAAGGCATTACCACCCTTTCTAGCTAGTCCCTCTTTGTCTTTGTAATGAACAAATGCATATCCTTCTACTTGCTCACCATCAACTATTGCTGAACCTAAACTAAAAACTCCAGGAGCAACTTCAACTGCATTTGAAGGAATTGTAACTTTTGCATGCCCATGCGACGGCACAACATCTACATTTGTAGGCGTCAAATCTGGTTTTCCGGCTAAAACTAAAATTGCAGAGAACACTAAAACAAGAAATACTAAAATCAATTTTTTCATCTTAGTTTGTTTTAAAATTTAATTAATATTAATACACATCTTATATTAATAAATATTGTGATATAAATTCGCTAGTTTTATAATCCTATTTCTCTTTTTTAATTTATGAAAATCTCAAATCAAAAACAAGTTTGGAATAATATTGCTGAAGAATGGCATGAGTTTAAGATAGAAAAAAAAGGAAAACACACCCTAGACTTTTTGAAAGGAAAGAAAGGAAAAATTCTTGACTTGGGAAGCGGCAGCGGAAGATATTTAACAAAAATTATCAAAGGAAAAATGTATCTTGTTGACTTTTCTGAAAAAATGATTAATCTTGCCAAAAGCAAGGCAAAAAAAGAAAAAATAGACGCTGAATTCGTTGTTGCAGATATGACAAAACTTCCTTTTGAAGATAATTTCTTCGATTATGCAATCGCATCCTCCTCCTTTCATTGCATACCGAAAAAAGATCAACTAAAGTCTACAAAAGAATTATTCAGAGTTTTAAAACCAAATGCCCAAGCAGAAATTTCCGTCTGGAATAAACAAAGCAAAAGATTCAAGAATGCTCCAAAAGAAAAATTCGTTGGATGGAGAGACAAAGGAAAAAGATATTATTATTTATTCGAAGAAGATGAAATTTATAACTTATTTAAAAAAGCGGGATTCAAAACAATTTCAAAACAAGAATCAGGAATTATGATTGTTTTTGTTGTTGAAAAATAATTATGTCTTACGAACCAAATCAAAAAAACTCTTTTTCTCGAATACAATAATCTTCATCTCAGAAATATCAATATTAATCTTAATCATTCCCAATCCAGAAACAAAAACAGTCCCAATTAAATAATCTTTATTTTCAAGCTCCTGCAAGCTTAAAATTATCTTCTGCAATGTCTTATCTATTTTCTGTTTTACCATTTCCTCTTTAATCATTTCTTCAATATCATTGAAATCAAAATTATAATTAGATTTAATCTTGCCGGGAATTCTCGGATCAATCATTTCAACAGGAATTAACTGAATTTCATCTTCAAGTTTAAAACTAAAAATCTTTTTCAAAGAAGGAACATAATAATCAAGATGTTGTTTGTTATCATAGGAAACCTTGTCTATAATAAAAAACCCTCCGCACGGATACGCATCTTTATTTTCTTTCATAAAATCTCCAAATACATAAGACGCCATCAACTTTTCAAGATAAAATTGGAAGTTCATAAAAAGCCAATAAAAGTAAAATTTATAAAGATATCGTTGAGAAGAATATTATGGAAGAAATTAATACAAAAGAATATTACACAACAGAAGAAATTGCAGAACACTGGAAAGTTGAGCCAAGAACTATACAAAGAGAAGTAAGAAGAGGAAAACTCACCGCAGTAAGAATAGGCAGACAATTCAGAATTAAAGGAGAAAACATTTTAGAATACGAAACTAGAAATAGTTATAATTAAATCCTTTCTTTAATTTCCTTTTTCAACTTGGAAACAAAATCATTTATTTTAACACCAAACTCAACTTTACCATCTCTATTTCTAATAGCCAATGTCTCTGCCTGTTCTTCCTTATCTCCGATAGTAATTGAATAAAAAACTTTTTCCAATTGAGCATCCCTTACTTTTTTAGACATAGATTCTGTACCATCATCAATTTCAACCCTAATATTTTCTTTCTTTAATTTGTCAAAGATTTGTCTACTATAATTAATATTTCTATCTGTCATTGGCAAAACTTTTACTTGAATAGGAGAAAGCCATAAAGGTAAATTTCCCTGAGTCTTCTCTAAAAGATAAGCAATTGTCCTTTCCAAACATCCAACAGAAGACCTATGAATTACAATAGGTTTCTTAAATTTATTATCCTTATCTAAATAATTTAAATCAAATTTTTCTGGAAGAGCAAAATCAATTTGAACCGTTATTAAAGTATCTTCTTTTCCAAAAACATTTTTATATTGCAAATCCAATTTAGGTCCATAAAAAGCAGCTTCATTTTCCGCTTCAACATATTTTATTTTTAATTTATCCAGAATCTTTTTCATCGATTTCTGTGAGCTATCCCAAGCCTTAGGATTATCAATATATTTTTCTTTATTTTTTGGATCCCATTTAGAAAATCTATACCAAATATCTTCAATTTTTAGTGTTTTCATAACATATTGGACTAACTCAATAACTTTAGCAAATTCTTCTTCTAATTGCTCGGGCTTGCAAATAATATGTGCATCAGCAAGAGTGAATTGTCTCATTCGAGTCAAGCCCATTAATTCTCCAGATTTTTCATTTCTGAATAAACTGGAAATTTCCGCATATTTTATTGGAAGTTCTTTATAACTTCTAGATTTGCTTTTATAAATAATAAATTGAAAAGGGCAAGTCATTGGCCTCAATGCAAAGGTTTCATTTCCAACCTTTAATGTAAACATAAATTCTCTATAATGATCCCAATGTCCAGAAATTTTGTATAAATCGCTCTTCGCCATTATTGGAGTTGAAGTGTAAAGATAACCTCTTCTTATTTCTTCATCTTGAATAAATCTTTCAATCTCTCTTTTAATTGTCGCTCCCTTGGGAGTAAGTAAAGGCAAGCCACTTCCAACAACTTCATTAATTAAATATAAATCTAAATCTCTTCCTAATTCGACATTGCTCTTTAATCCACCTTTTGTTCTTTCAGCACTCATTTTTACCTTGCCTAATTTTTTAACTAATTCTTGAATATCAACTTTTTTATCCATTTCTTCACTTACTTTTATTTTTTCCCCCTCTTTTCCACCATCAAAACTCCTCGACAATTCTGACAATGGATGCCCCTTGACTTTCATTTCAAATTCTTTGTAATATCCAAATGGTGCACGGAAAACATTAAATTTATTTTTAACAAGACTTTTAGCAGCCTCTTCCAAAACTTCAATTGCCAATTCAGCAGAAGCCAAATCTTGTGAAAGATGTGCATAAGGATAAAGAACAATATTTTTTACATTAATCTGCTCTGCAATTTCTTTTATTGATTCAACAAGTTTTTCGACAACACTCTTCACATCGGTGTCGGTTTTTTCAACAGCAGTCAAAACAGCAAGAGCATCTTTAACTTCTCCACCCTTCTTCTCTTTTTCAGAAAGCTCGTCTACGCTTTTCAATGCTTTCTTCAACGGCTTGAACTTAATATAATCCACATGTAGGTTGAGGGTTTTCATCTTGAAAATAATAGAAGAAAAGAGTTTTTAAAATTAATTACTTGTCTTCAAAAGTGCAAAAGCCGAATCTGCCCAAAAAAGCCAAAGAGACAATAATGCATAAGCCTGTCTTGTATTATCGACATTGTGTGGTTGATATTCTATCATTTGTTTATATTCTATTAAATTATCAAATCCGTCTCTCGACATTCTATCTAATTCGCTTCCATCAATTCCCAAATCACAAGCATCTCCAGGAACAATACACCAACGCAAAAGATTTGTTAAATTTCCTTTTTCATTTTCAACAAATGCGTAGGGCTGGTGAATATATTTTTCTCTAAAACCAGATGCAGCAATTATACTTCTTCCAATCTCATCAAATCTTTTATATACATCTTCTAAAATTTCTTTCTCGAATGCTTTTTTTGCAAAATTTGGATCTAACCCTACGGCAAATCCAAATCCACTTAAATCATCTCTACCTGTTGGCTGAAAACCAGAAACAACATAAAAGTGTTCATCAGGATAAATCATAAAAACAAAATAAAAACGCAATTTATAAAAATTTATATAATTCAAAATACTTTATTATTCATGGTTCTGCAATACAAACTAAAGACAAGCAACAACTGGAAAGATTATCCTGGAAAAGATAAATTAAAGTCTTCTGTCACAAAATATGATTTCCGTCTTTTAAACCACAACAAAACAAAGGTTCTAGTAGATAAGACGACATACACAAAAGCAATGAAAAGAATGCGACAAATTGAATTCTTTAAACATCGAAAATTTTAATCTTCTATAAATTTTCGTGGCTTGAAAATTTTCCTGAATTTTCAAACACAGATAAAGAAAGATTTAAAAATCATTTTACTTAACTAAAAAAATGGATAAATCATTTAAAAAAGAATGTATAAACCGATTTGGACAAAAAGGTGTGAATCTTTTTCGAGCAATGGAAGAAATTCATCATAAAGATTTTTATGTCGAGCCCGGAGCTCATTCACACGAAATAAGAATTGCACCATCTACTGGAAGCAGAACAATAATTTTTGAGTTTAATGAAAATTATTCGCAATTAATTTTTCCAGACGGAACAAAAAAAGAAGTGGAGAAAATTAGATATAAGGATATCAGAAAATATTTGCCCAGTCTAAGAATGTAAATTTCTGATACTAAACTTCCAACTCCATCCAAGAATTCTAAAATCAAAATAATAAATAAAAAAAATAAAAAATAAATTTAAGCAACTTTTCCAGAAATTGTTCCGGTAGATTGAAGTCCTAAAGTGCTATCAGGTCTTGTGTAAGTTATTGCAAGATCAGCACTCATAGTATTTCCACTCGACAAACCAGTACAAGTTCCGAACGTCACAACTTGTGTACTTCCAGCCGCAAGCGCCCCTGTTCCCGTTCCAGCAGCACACGAAGCACCACTAGGTGAATTAAAAGTCACCGCAGCCCCTGTCGTTGTTATATCTTCTCCACCTTGATTTCTAACTTCAACTTGTAATTGAGTAGCACTAAGTGTTGTACCAACACCATAAAGCGGAGCATTAACAATAACAGAATTCTGAACCAATGTGCTAGGTCTAAAATAAATTGCAATAACAGCTATAACAATTATTGCAGCCAAAATAGCCCAACCATAAGTCATCAAGAACTCCATAGCAGCTTGCGAACGTTTTGATTTTACAATCCTTTTCGTCGGAGATCCCAAAATCAAAGCGCGAGTATCTCTTTTTATCATATCATAACCTCCTTTTTAGTCTAAGAACTCGAAGATAAAATTATTTATAAACATTTCTGTATCAAAGGTTTTATAAATTTCTCTAATTTTAATAAACAATGAGAAGAAAATTCCGAACTTCAGCAATTTTAATTGTTTTAATAATTCTTGTTTTAATTTCGATATTATTTTATTTTTATAATTTTACAACCCTTCCAAAAAATCTAGATAATTTTTTCAACCAGAAAAAACAAAACCAGAATAATGAAGATAATACAGAAAATAATAATATCAATCAAAATATCCCGGATAACAATCCGCAAACAGCAGGAAGTTCAAACGAAGGAAACTCCGAAGGTCAAACAGCTACACAAAATTCTATTCCAACAAATCCTTGTGTTTACAAACAAATAACTTATTCCATCGGAGACTTGACTGAATATTATTTCTGCAATTCAGAAGAATCCAGAATTTGTGTAGATAAAACCGCAAAATGTTCTGTAAAAATAAAAAATTTAGATGACACCCTCGGAGGAAATTTTGCAATCAAATTTAGTTTTGCAGAAAAAGAAAACAGAAGCAACATTATAATAACCTCGACGTCAAATTCAATAATCTCTCCAAACGAACAAAAAATCCTAAAATCTGAGTTAGTAATACAAGGAAATAACGCGGATAAAAATCTTTCTTGCTATTATTCAACAACAGAAATTCCTAAGGAAAAAATCTGTTCTTAAATAGTAAGATGACTGACATTATAAAAATCTAAATGCTCTGAATCTAATTTAAACCAAACAGGCATTCCAGATACAACATACGCCGCCGGATTATCAGAAGAAAAATAAATATGATCTACGCCGGTTTTATCTTTTACCTGAATTCCTTGGCTCGATAATTCAGATAAATCTACAAAACTTTCAATTCCATTTTCATCAGAAGAAAAATCGCCCTGCAATCTTTTCAAAAAATTAGGAGCGTCTGGATTTGCAACATAATACTTTTTATTTAAATGAGAAATTAAATTGCTGACGTCCGTGCCGTCGGTATAATTTCCTTGATAGATTGTAGCATTAATCTTTCTTGAAACTTTTGCATTTGTATTTATAATATAAAAGGGATCTTCAAAACCAGAAACAGGAATCAAGGCAGAGATTTTTTGTTCTTTTTCCCACTTAGCCAAATCGGCTTTGTCTTCCATTAAAAAATTAAAAGTTAGTGTAAAATTAACATGCCACGGGTCCGTTTGCCTGACATCAATAGATGAATTTGATAAAATAATTCCTACATTCACTTTTTCTGATTTTTCATTTAAAGAAAGAATTAAATCTCCATAAGTCGCACCAGACAAGATTTCCTGCACATTGCCGTCGACAGTTCCATTAAAAAAAGCCTCGTTGAAAAAAGAATCAATATTATTAATATACTGCCCGCGATTTGTTATTTCATTCTCAGCTAAAAAAATTATTCTAAAACCAGAAATGTAAAGCTGTCTTTCTAAATTTTCTTCCGTTGAATAAAGAAAATTCTCCATTGTAGATATTCTTGTTTTTACTGAAAATCTTTGTTGCGAAATTGAGAAAATCTCAAACGAGATTAAAAGCAACCCAATTAAAGTAATCGCGATTAAAGTAAAAACCTGTCCGGATTTATTTTTCATTTTTATTTTCCCTCTTCAAAATCTTTTGATGTTAATTTAACCCATTTTGATGAAACTTTTAAAAGATGATTCGACGTCGAAAATCTAGACTTCCTTTTCCTATCAAAATAAGTATATAATATAATTTCTATTCCTTTTTGTTTCATTCTTTCAATAACTGGAACAAAATCAGAATCAGAAGCTATCAGAATTATTTTTTTTATATTTGGAAGTTTATCTTTAATATCATACATATCTAAGATAATTAAAGCATCAACACCTTTTTGATAATATTCATATCTTTTTTCATTATTAATTATTCTCTGGCATCTCCCTTCTCTCAAAGTTATCCATTTTTTATTTCTTAACATTTTTGTCATATTTTGATATCTGCTCATCAAAAAATCTTCTTTTTCTGTTGGAACAGGACCTTGATATGGAGGACAAGTATAAATAAAAAGATGTCTTAAATTCAAATTCTCTTTTTTACAAAGATTTCTAAATGTTTGTAAATATTTTTTTGGTTTTTCATCTTCTTTTTGAAAATGTTTTTTAACTAACCCAAAAAAACCATCATCAACAAAAATTAGAGTATCTTCCATTAAACAACACCCCAAAAATTTCCAAAAAAAGAAAATAGACATCCGGCAACCTTTCGATCACCGGGGATCATACTCACAATCCAAAGATTGCTGCTATTAATTGTTTTCATGAATTTATAAACTTTTTGTGATACCATTTTAAATTATAATTAATTTATTATTAAGAGATTTTATATATTTATGAAAATCTGGCCTTGACAATTCAAGTGTTTCTGTATTTATATTTGGATGAAAACTTACAAAATAAGATTCCCAGACCCTTTTATCAATTAAAATCTGAACTTTATGCTCTTTATCATTAATCAAGGCAAATGGAGAAACGGCCCCGGAAATAACTCCTAAAATATTTTTTAAATCTTCTTCATTTACAAATTTTAATTTATCATCAAGCAACATTTCAAATTTATTAAAATCAAATTTTTCATTAAAGGGGATAATTACTAAATAATACTTCTTGGGTTTTCTATTTTTAATAAAAAGATTTTTAGAATGAACGCCCATTATATTTTTATGATATTTTTCTGCTTGCTCTGAGGTATAAACTGGCGGATGTTTATGCTCTACAAATTTTATATCAAGTTTTCTTAAATATTCTCTTATTTTTATCATCTTTATTTTTATTTCATTTTATTTCTTTTATGCGATTTTCTTCGGAATCTTGGTCTCCTCATGTGGTATCATCAGAGGCTAATAGAGATGCCACCGTTCAGCATTTGAGGAGAATCAAAAAGAACCCCGGCGGGTTCTTTTTATCGCCATACCCTCACTTGAACTTCCGTATCCCAAGTAAATGGAATTCCATCAACTTCTGTCGACGTCAAAACCAAATCATTTTCTGAAAATTTAGTTTCAATTTTCCTGTTCGAATTTAAATCTAAACTTGAAAGCAGTCTAAAAATCGCAAGATCAATTGCATCGTTGTTATTATAAGCCAAATTATTTGAAGTGTAATAGCAAATTTTCGTTCCGGAATAATCTGCAGGAATATTAATAGTTGAATTGCTCGAGTCTTCAAATTCCAAAACCCACCTGCATCCCTCGGCAGTTGAAACTATCTGCGAATATCCAGATATTTCTTTAACAAGCGTATAAATTATTTTATCATAAGGAGAACCGCCGGTAGAATTTCCTGGCTTCAATGCAGTTGAAACTCTCACGCTGTTATTTCCATAATTTACTTTATCGATGGGAATATTTACAATATAAGGGTCTCCCAATTCAACATATTCCGAATTATAATCTGCCAAATCAAAAACACTTTGCCAATTTGAAGAGGACTCATTATGAACTTCCACCTTATCTGTCCACTTCGAACCAGAATAAGAAGTAACTTTAACCTCGTAAATATTCGTGTTGTTAGGAATGTAAAAACTTCCTTCCGAGATTGTGTTCCCAAATTCCGGGCTTTCTGCACTTATCACAAGCCCATAAGGAATCTCTTGAGTGTAATCTATTAAAATATAAGAATCTGCAAATAATTTTGTTCGTATATTTTCTGCAACAACTGTCTGTTCAATGTACGACGCTGAAATAATTTCTTGAGCAATTTCTCTATAAACATCAACTAAATCTTCTACATTTCCATAATAATAACTTCCTTTTCCACACGAAGAAATTGCCTGCAAAGTTGCTTCATCTGTATCTGAACCAAAACCTACAGAATAAACTTTAATTCCATAATCATTGTAAGCGTCGCATGCAGATTGAATTGCATCTTGTTTTGCATTTCCAGTCCCCTGCACTGAACATTGCCTATTTGCTTCTCCGTCGCTCATAACAACAATCGACCT
>JBAZOZ010000016.1:0-18125 GCA_041648455.1 Candidatus Pacearchaeota archaeon
GCAGATTATCAATATAAATAAATTTTAGATATTTTATTCATTAAAATCTTTTTTGGCGAAGCATTATGAACTTGTTCTGATGCGGAGCAATTAATATACAAAGTGCTAATGTTAATTTGACTTAAAATAATTAATTCCTCTTTAAGAAATAATAAATTAAGACTATTCCTATGAGGGTAAATATAATTCCAATAATGTTTCCAGAATTATTAAAAGATCCAATTGCATTTCCTGTGATTCTCGACGAGAAAAAGAATAATCCCGCCCCAATAAAAATTATTGAACCAATTAATTGGAGAGTTTTTTCGAGAGAGTTTTGTCTTTTTTCTTCGACGGCGTTTTCGTAATTTGTAGGATTGTAAGGATTATAACTTAATCCATTTTGGGCTATTTCTTCCATTTCATTTAATATTTTTCCCATATCTTTTTTTCTAGTTTTTCTTTCCAACCAGTTTTCTAATCTTGTCAATAAAGATGGTTTGTTTTTATGAGGAGAATTACGTTTGAGATATTTTTCTACCCATTTCAAATAGTCTTCTGTATAAAGACTATTATTTTCAGAAAGTTGATCTGCGATTTCTAATAATTTTTTTCGGATGTAAGGCTTGTTACCCTTGCTTTCTTGTTCATAAATTTTGGCTGCTTTTTTTATTCCATCTAATTGTTCTTCATAATAATGTGGATTAATATCTTTTAAATTTTCATCTAAAATTTTTCTTGCAAAGGCTAGACGGGCAAATTCCCTATATCTTAAATTTCCAATTCTTTTCAGTTCTTTTTTCATCCAATAAGGATTGGTTGTTGATTTTTCTTTTCCAAATTTGTATGATAGTCTTTTTTCCCTTAATTCATCTACCCTTTTTTGGCGTTGTAATTCGGAATTGTATTCATCCTCTTTTCCCATAATCATTTTAAGAAAGTAACATATAAAAACTTTTAGTCAATTTTAAAAACATCTTTCTTCTAATGTTAATATGAAATTTAGCGATACAGAAAACAAGAAATTTTCTGTCTCAAAAAATCCAGAGAGACAGGGATTTTCCGATATAAAAAACTGGAATGTTGATATTGAAAAACAGATTACTGAAAAATGGAAAAAATCAGAAAGGTATAATTTTGACAAGAAATCCATGAAGCCGATTTATTCTATTGATACCCCCCCGCCATATATTAATGCGCCGATTCACATGGGGCATGCAGTGACTTATTGTTTTATGGATATGTTCGCACGTTATAAAAGAATGAAAGGATTTCAGGTTCTTTTTCCTCTTGGGTTGGACAGGAACGGGCTTCCCATAGAAATGGGGGCAGAGAAGAAATATAAAATTTCTGCGTTTGATGTTGGAAGAGAAAAATTCTTGGAATATTGCTACAAACTTTTGGAAGAAACTTCTACAGAATCAATAGATAGTTTTGCTAAATTGGGAATTTCTTTTTCTTCTTACAAGGAAGGGAAAAATATTGGAAGCATATATGAAACGGACTCTGAAGAATATCGAGCTTTGACTCAATCTACTTTTATTGACTTGTATAAAAAAGGTT
The DNA here is from genome assembly GCA_041648455.1 of Candidatus Pacearchaeota archaeon. Taxonomy (GTDB): domain Archaea; phylum Nanobdellota; class Nanobdellia; order Pacearchaeales; family GW2011-AR1; genus JBAZOZ01. The sequence goes on from JBAZOZ010000016.1 coordinate 1,543, forward strand.
TGGTTTACGAAGATACGAGAATTAATAATTGGGATTCTAAATTGCGGACGACGATTGCCGATTCTGAAATTGAATACAAAGATATTCCTTCAATTTTTAATTATATTAAATGGAAAGTTAAGGAAACAAACGCACGTAAATCAAAGATTTTCGGCACCACAGAATCGGGAACCCAAGATTCTGTCGGAGAAGAGATAATTATTGGAACTACAAGGCCAGAGTTAATTTGTTCTTGTGGCATGGTTATTTTTAATCCGGAAGATAAAAGATACAAACATCTAGAAGGAAAAATAGCTATAGAACCTTTGTTTGGAAAAGAGGTAAAAATAAAATCGCATCCCTTGGCAGAGATTGAAAAAGGAACAGGGATTGTTATGATGTGTTCTGCAGGAGATTTGTCCGACATTCAATTTTTTAGAGAACAAAATTTGAAACCAATTATTTCAATAAATAAGGACGGGACTATGAATAAAAATGCCGGATTTTTAGAAGGATTAAAAATTAAAGAAGCAAGGAAAAAAATTATAGAAATCTTGAAAGAAAAAAAGTTAGTTGTTAAACAGGAAGAGATAACTCACAGGACACCGATTTCAGAGAGGAGTGGAGCAGAAATTGAATTTATTGAAATGCCAGAATTTTATCTCAAACAACTCAAATTTAAAAGCGAAATTAAAAAAATTGTAAAAAGTATTAATTTTTATCCCAAATCTTCCAAGAAGATTTTAGATGATTGGTTGAATTCAATTTCAATTGATTGGCCGATTTCAAGAAGAAGATTTTATGCTACGGAAATTCCTTTATGGCATTCTGAAAAAGGCGGAAAAATGTTTGTTGCTGTTCCTAAACCAGGAAAATATTATCGGGCATGGAAAGAAAAAGTTCCAGAAGATGCAGAAGTTTTCCTTAATGGAAAGTTTACAAATAAGAAAGTTAAGGATTTTGATTTGAAATGGAAGGGGGAAGAAAGAGTTTTTGATACTTGGATGGATTCTTCAATTTCTGAACTTTTTATTTTAAAATATAAACAAGATGATTCTTTTTTCAAGAATGTCTATCCTGTTAGTTTAAGACCGCAAGGAAAAGAAATTGTTAGAACCTGGCTTTATTACACAATTTTAAGAGGATATTTGGAAACTGGAAAGCCGTGTTTCAAAGATGTTTGGATTCATCAGCATATTCTTGATGAGAAAGGAAGAAAAATGTCAAAGTCCGACGGGAACGTTATTGATCCGCAGGAAATATTGAGAGATTATGGTGCTGAGGCATTGAGAATTTGGGCTGCTACCGAGGGGGATTTGTCTAAACAAGATTTTATCTGCTCCAAAGATAAAATAAATGCAGAGAGAAAAACTTTGAATAAACTTTTGAATGTTTCAAGGTTTGTTATGCTTTTTGAAAAACCGAAAGAGAAACCAAAACTTGTCGATTTGGATAAATTATTTATTGATTATATTGAAGACCTTGGATTTAATATTGATAATTCTTATGGTAATTATGATTTTAATCATCCTGCTCAATGGCTGAGATTTTTTTTGTGGGAAGTTTTTGCTTCTCATTATGTCGAATTAGTTAAATCTCGTGCGTATAATTCAGAAAATAAATTCAGCAAAGAGGAAAGTGATTCTGCAAAATACACTTTACATTTTTTACTTGAGAGATTAATTATTTTTTTGTATCCAATAATTCCGCAAATCACAAGTGTTATTGCAGAAGAGAAACGCATTGATTTGTTTGAAGCAAAATGGCCGACGATTAAACTTGGAAAAAGTAAAGATTTAATTTTAGTAAAGAAAATTATGGATTTTAATTCTGAAGTATGGAAAATAAAAAAAGAAAAAGGAATTTCTCTTAGAGATTCTATTGAAGGAATTAAAATTTCGAAAGAATTGAAAAGATTCGAAAAGGATTTAAAAGCAGCGCATAATTTTGAGTAGATAAATTCTTTTAAAGTCTGTTTTTTATTTTGAGAATTATGGTATTATTTGAAGGAGTTTGGTTTGATCCATTTAGAGAAGATATTGATCTTAGTAATCTTTCTGACAAAGCAATGTATAATAAATTCAAATCAGATCTAATGGAAGTTTTGATAAGATTGGAAGATGAATCTTTGAAGGCGATGTGTCCTTACTTTAGTTTGTCTAGTTCTCCAAAACCTGTTGAGATTAAATTTCCTCCTCTTTGTTATTTACCTGGTTTTAATAGAAATTTTATTAGTCTTCCATTTAATATTAGTTGTTTTAGGGGTTGGAATAATTGTCAGGATAGTTTGATAGAAATAGGTAGTTCATTGGCTCATGAGAGTGGGCATTATTTGCATTGTTCTATTAATCCTGAAATTTATAAAATGACGAAGAAGAAGGGCGTTGATGAATGGTATTTTGTAGAAACTGTTGCTGAATTAAGTGCACTCGCTTTTTTTGATTTGACTGATAGAAAGTTACCAAAGATAATGAGAAACGGGGAAGCTCATCCGTTGATACAATCTATATATGAATTTTATCATGAAAAAGGTATTGAATATTGTTTAAATTTTCTGGGAGTTTTGACAAAATTAAGTCCAGAAAAAATTAATTTAGATCTTTATAAAATTAAGAAGAGAACTCGAGAAATAGAATCTAATTGACACAAACTAATACAAACTATTTTAAATAAACTATTTCTTTATTATTTAAATGATACTTAGTAAAAACGAACTTGAGGATGTTATTGAAGAGCTTGAACAATTTAAAGGACGGCACACAGAATTAATCAGTGTTTATATTTCGGCGGGTTATGATGCGAATTTTGTTCAGAAACAATTGGAAGCGGAAAAATCTACGGCGAAAAATATTAAGTCAACATCGACGAGAAAAAATGTTACTGATGCTTTGGATAAAATTGTTCGTGCGTTGAAAGAATACAAGAGGACTCCGGAAAATGGGCTTGCTGTTTTTTCTGGAAATATTTCTAAAGTTGAAGGGCAGGATGATTTGAGAATTTGGGAAATTGAGCCACCGTTGCAGTTGAAAATGCGATTGTATCGTTGTGACAAAGAATTTGTTTTGGATGCTTTGAAAGAGATGTTGGAAATTACTGAAATTTACGGACTTTTAGTTATGGATAGAAAAGAAGCAACCATCGGAATGCTTGAAGGAAAAAGAATTGAACTTTTGCACAAAATGACTTCGGGAATTCCGTCGAAGGTGAGGGCAGGAGGACAATCGAGTCAGAGATTTCATAGAATCACCGAGGGTTTGACAAAAGAATTTTACAAGAGAGTCGCAGAAGAAATGAAAAAAATATTTTTTGAAAATAAAAAACTTAAGGGAATTCTTGTTGGAGGACCGATTCCAACAAAAGATGAGTTTTTAGATAATGAGTATCTGACAACACAATTAAGAGAAAAAGTTATTGGAAGAGTTGATATTGGCGACACTGACGAGAGTGGATTAAGAGAATTAGTTCAGAAAGCGCAGGATATTTTAGCAAACCAGGAAATTATTTATGAGAAAAAACTTTTGGAGAAATTTTTTCAGACGCTTGGTGAGAGGCCGGAGATGGTTGTGTATAAAGAAGAAGAAATACTCAAGGCGTTTCAGTATGGTGCGGTTGAAACTTTAATTTTGTCTAAAGAATTGGATAAATCGAAAGCGAAGGAGTTGAAGAAATTAGCTGAAGGAATTTCCTCCAAGATTGAAATCGTTTCTACAGAGACGACAGAAGGAGAGCAGTTTCAAAGACTTTCTGGTATGGGTGCGTTGCTAAGATTTAGGATTTAGTTAGATAATTGATTGAATGTTTTTAATTGTCATTATATTTAAAAAAGGGTTGTGTTTTTCTTCTGTATGAAATCTAATCATGAATCTTTTAGAAGTTTTTTAATCGGAGGAAATCTTGAAACTTTTTCAAAACAATTTGTTTATAAAAGTGAAGATGGTAGGATTGTATGGACAAATGGTGCTATTGCTGTTGTTGATGATTTAAATTTAATTGATTTGGTTGGGAAAGAAAAATTAAATTCCTTGGATAAAAATATTGAATATGAATTAATAAAAAAGAAAAGAGATGTTCTAATTGGTGATTCGATTAAAGATACTTTGGGTCAATATACTACAAATTCTTTGATAAATAAAGATTGGGAAAACATGAATCTCTTGTCTGGTCCTGTTTATGGGACTAATGAAAAAATTGATTATGCTCTTTTCATCAGCCGAGAGTTTATTCCTCTTAAAAAAGTTTTTTTAAGTAGAAAATTAGAAGATTATTTTAATGGTGATAGAAAATCTTTTCCTCTTCTTTTTCTAGGAAATCACAACCTTATTTATTTTATTGAAGATGGGAGGACAAAAGCTATTTCTTTTTTTAAAGACAATCCTTCAGATATAAAATAATTTTAGAGAAAATTTAAGATTTAATATTATATCTTGAAAATTCTTCTATTCGTGATACATGCTTTTCTACAATGGAAGGTATTTCTTCTCTGGATTTTGCCCAATATGTTTTTTGTTCATTTCCATCCACATCTAAGGGAAGTATGATTTTATAAAATTCTTTTTCTTTTTCTATTAATGGTATCATAATTCTATTTTTCATATTTACTTTTTAAAGGTTTTGAAAACATTTAATTTAAAAAATATCATTGAATTTGTTCTTGAATTTTCCAGTATCATTGCAATGATAAACTTTGCGGGTTAATTGATTGAAATATGATTTTAATTCCATCTTGTTGTTTCTAATTAATTTTTTGTTGTTTTTATTAATTGCAATTTGTGGTGGCTTGAACATTATTGGTCTGAATCCAAAACATTCTTCAAATATTTTAATTCCTTCTTGAATATATTCTTGATTTCTATCTGTTTTAAATTCGTTATACTCGTGAGTAATTCCATGCATTCCTATTTTTTTGTTCAAACTTAAGATATAATTGCACCATTCTTTATTTTCACTTATGGATTTATTTTGGAATTTAGGAATAACCCATAAAACATCGACGTTATTAATTAACTTCTTTGAACATTCGATTTCTGGAGAAATATCATCTATTTCTCTTGGATTTATTTGTCTTATAAAAAATAGGGATAAGATTAAATATGAGACAATTAATAATATTAGGCAGATTATTTTTATTATCTTTTTTTTCTTCATAGATCTTTTTAAGTAATTTTGAGTTAAATATTTATTGAAAATCTTTATAATCTTCAAATTATTGAGAATTTCATGTCAAATGAGGTATCTAGCAAGACTCTTGATGAAATTGATGAAGCAAGAGAGAAAGAAGACTTGAAGAAGTTAGAGGCGGTGTTTTTTGTTTCTGGACGTTTTTTGAACATGCAGGAACTTATAGGACTTAGTGATTTGAATCCGGTTATAGTAAGAGAGTTGATTGCGAAGTTAAAAGAGAAATATGGAAATTTCGACAGCGCGATTGAAATTATTGAGAAAAATGGAATGTGGAAAATGGATGTTGGACAGGAATATTCTGGAATAATTAATAAATTAGCAACAGGCAGTGCTGAATTTTCAAAAGCAGAACAAGAAACCTTGGCGATTATTGCTTACAAACAGCCGATTAAACAATCTGTAATAATTAAAATTAGAGGCAACAAAGCTTATGATCATATTAAGAAATTTGCAGATTTGAATTTGCTGAAGAAAAAGAAAGAAGGGCACACGCATATTTTGAGTCTTGCCGATGATTTTTATGATTATTTCAGCGTCAGAAATTCGGAAGAAGGAATTTCTGAACGTGATTCAAATTCAGAGGAGACCATGAATTTGAACATGAGGGAAAAAGGGGAGAATGATTCATTGAAAAAAATTGATTCTGGAGAGGAATAATGGAATTTATTTTGTTTGTGATTTATTTGTCTATTTATGTTGGTTTAGTTGCTACTACATTTTATATTCTTAGTTTTTTGTCAGATAGAAAAAAGACAAAAGAATTTCTTTCTGATGATGAGCTTCCTTTTGTCTCTATTATAATCCCTGCGTATAATGAAGAAAATTCAATTGCAAAAACCATTGAAGACATTTTGAAATCGAATTATCCTTCTGAAAGATTTGAAATTCTTGTTGTTGATGATGGAAGCAAAGATAAAACCTTTGAGATTGCCAAAAAATACGAGAGCGAGAAAATTAAGGTTTTTCATAAGGAGAATGGAGGGAAAGGAAGCGCACTTAATCTTGGAATTAAAAAAGCAAAAGGAGAAATTATTTTGACTTTAGATGCAGATACTTTTGCTTCTCCTGAAAGCATGAAAAATATGATAAGATATTTCAAAAATGAAAAAGTGGTGTCTGTTACTCCTGCAATGGTTTTGGATAAGCCGAAGACAATTTTGCAAAGAGTTCAACAAATTGAATATCTTATGGGACTTTTTTTGAGAAAAGCTTTTGCTTCACTCGACGCTATTTATATTGCGCCAGGAGCTTTTTCTGCTTATAGAAAAAGTTTTTTTGAAAAATATGGAGGTTATGAAGAAGGAAATATTACAGAAGATTTAGAATTGGCGTTGAGAATTCAATCTAAAGGATATATTACGGAAAATTGTCCTGATGCTCCTGTTTATACTGTTGCTCCTTCAAAATTCAAGCCATTAATGATTCAAAGAAGAAGATGGTATTATGGATTGATAAAGAATACTTGGAATTACAGGCATATTCTTGGAAGAAAATACGGCGACTTGGGGGTTTTTGTTCTTCCAATTGCAGGAATCAGTATTCTCCTTTCTGTTTTTGTTACTGTTTATTTTTTCTTTAAAACTTTATTTAACGTTTATTCTGAGATATTATTTCTTAGAAGTGTTAATTTTTATTTTGGAAATGTTCTTAATTTTAATTTTTATGTTGTTGAAAGATTTTTGTTTTTGTTTTTTTCAAATCCAATTATAATTTTTGTCTTGATATTTATGATTGTCATGTTTTTTTATTTGCATTACGCATCTAAAAAAGTTGGAAGAAGCTCGGGATTAGTAATTAACATTCTTTTGTTCTTTTTCCTTTTCGCTTTATTGTTCGGATTTTGGTGGGTGGTTTCAATATTTTATGCAATATTTTATAAAAAAATAAGATGGAGATAGAAATTTATATAAGCTTGAGGGGAGTTTGTTAAAAATATGGAAAGAAAGATACAAAGCAAGAAAAGATATTTATGGTCGTTTATTATAGGAACTGCAATTTTTATAATTGTTTTTTTAGTAAGTTATTCAATTTCTTATCTTGAATTTCAGAGAGTTTCAAATCTTCAGGGAAATATTGCTTATGATATTTTTGAGCATAAATTAGATTATTCTTTTTTTAATTTGGGGACATGCAACAATGAATCTTTCAAAAAGGTTTCGGAAGATTTGGGATTTCAAGGAAGCATAATAAATGATTTAGAAGGTAAATTGGGCAAAGAAAATAAAGTTGTATTAGAGAAAAAAAAGTTTTACACTTTAATTGAGCTGGAACATTTTGAGTTTGTGAATATGTTAAATAAGGATTGTGGCACGAAGGTAAATACTATTTTATTTTTCTATTCAAATGATAAAGATGACGTTGTTAAAAGCGAGGATACGGGAAGATTGCTGGATGTTCTTTATAGCAAAAATACTGATAATTTAGTCATCTATTCTTTTGATGTTAATCTTGAGAGTGATTTAATTAAAAATCTTATGGAAAAATATCATGTTGAAACTTCTCCAACATTAGTTGTGAATGGAAATACAAGGTTATTCAACCCGAAAAACATAAATGAAGTGGAAAATTTACTGAAGTAGTTATCTTTTTTGAATATAAATTCTTAAAAATAGATGTAATCTTCATTTTTTATGGATTATTGTTTTATTTGTGGCATTTCTGAAGAGAAGGCAAGATTGTTCGACGCTATTTCTGACGAAGGAATTTCTAAAATTTGTGAAAGATGTTCTTTTGATGAAGGAATTCCTTTGATTAAGAGACCAACGAATTTTCAACTTAAAGAAAGCGAGAAACCGAAGGGAAGTGTTTATGAGAGAATGAAAAATGTTTCTGGATTTAAAGAGAGAGAGGATAGAACAGAACAACGCAATCGAAAGTTTAGTATCGAGAAGAGAGATGTGACTTTAAGAGATATTGTTGATAGAAATTATAAAAAAGATACGAATCCGATTCCAAGACCAGACTTGGTTGATAATTTTCATTGGGCGATTATGACTGGAAGAAGAAGAAAAAAATTGAGCCAGAAGCAACTTGCTGAAAGGATTGGAGAAAGCGAGGATGCGATAAAAATGGCGGAGCAGGGAATTCTTCCAAATGATGAAAATAAACTGGCGAAAAAACTTGAAGCATTTTTGGAAGTTATGATATTAAAAAGAAAAATAATATCGGATAAAATAGAAACTAAAAGAGAAGGGGTAGCAGAAATTAGTTTTGAGCCCTTGCCTTCTAAAGAATTGAAAAAGGATTTGACTATTTCGGATTTGCAGGAGTTGAAAAAGAGAAAAGAAGGAAAACTTATGAGTAAGGAACAAGAATTTGCAAAAGAAGATAATGAAAACTCGGAAGATGAACCAGAATTCTTAGAGAAGAAAAAGATAAAAGATCTTACAGATAATGAAATGAGGAAATTAATTTTTAAGAGATGAGGTTTATAAACCAAATTTCTAAATTAACATTAGTACTTCTATAAATTATTAATAAATTTATTTTACGCTCGGCTTTGCCTCGCTTACAATTCTTTCGCTCTGCTCAAAATAAATTGTTTCGAAATCGACTTCGTCAGATTTCTACGCTAAAAATTGTTAATGTATAAACTCTGAATATTTTGTTCAACTATTACCTTGCAACTTTTTATAAAATCTTTTGATAAAAATAGTTCAATCTGTAAATCTGCTGTTGGCGTTATCTGGGTGGGTGGGAATAGAATTAATAATCAAATTCGATTCGTTATTCCCACCCGTCCGAGGGAAGAATTGATAAAATAAATCCAACCTTCCAATCCCCCACCAACTCGCGACTTCGCACGAGAATTAATAATCAACTACTCTCTACTGCAGAGTATTCGCCAGTTCGATTCTGGGTATTGCCCATATAAATTTTGTTATCTCTATATAATTACTACATATAGGAAGATTTAAAAACAAGATTAGTTATTATAAATCATGGGAAATAAATTAACTAGAATACTATATGGATTAATGTTAGTAGGAGTAACAAGTCCTTTATGGATAAAAGATGTTTTTACAGATACTCGAAGAGTTAAACTTGAAAGTGGAAAAGAAGTTGTAGTTTCTAGATGGAATGATGGTTCAAAAACTGAGATGTATACGGGGTCTGTTTCTGGAAATTGTTTAACCGATTTTAATCAGGATGGTAATGTTGATTCTAAAAATTATTTTATTACTGCTCCTAGACAATATCCAATGAGATTTGATTCGGAGGTTACCTCAGAAGAAGATCAAAAATTGTATGGAGAAGCATTAGCAAAATTTGAGAATAGTGAACCAATTGGAATAAAAGGCATTTATAATTCGTTTGTAGAAATGTTTGGAAGATAATTCTATCAAAAAAGTGCTTTTTTTATTTGGATGCCTTATGATGTATTCTTTTACGCGAAATCGTTCCGCCCGCCCTCAGAAAAAATATAGCATTCGCAAGCTCGTGAGTTATCTTTGACTACAAAAACTGACTTCGTCAAGTTTTTCCGTCGAGAAAATTGCTAACGTGAAGAAAAAATTGATTATAAAATGAAATTTATCTATCATTAAAAATATTTTTAGCGGAGCGCCTCGACGAGTGTCTATTATTGGTTAGTTATTTGAGCAACTTGTTGCGAGCAAATTTATTTTAAGTTAATGGCATTAAAAAATAATTAGGTTTTTGTTGCATCTATAAATTTCTGCATTGATTGATATTGTTGTTCTAAAAGATTTTTATCTTGACGCATAATTGAGACGCGATTGTCAAGCATTATTGTATTTTTTCCTTCCATATTTATTCGCATACTTCTTCTCAATTCAATGTGGGGCAGTTCTTTTGTTTCTAATTTCTCACAATCTTCACAAGAATCATAAAGAATTTTTTGAAGCGGTTCTTCCGTGTCAATAAGAAAAAACATTAAGTGGTATTTATCAGAAAATGGAAGGTGTAATCCGTAAAGTCTTTGAGATTCTACCAGGTTTCTATTTTGTATTAGTATTGAACTACTAGTTAATTTTGTAAATAGCGGAAATTGCTCCGAAATTTGTGAATAATATTCTAAAATCTTCGTCTGGCGAAGTTGTTGGTTATTAATTATTTCATGAAATCCTGCCAATCTTAAGTGTTCTGCAAGTTTCCAATTTCTTTTTTCTTTTTGTTTTAATACAGATTCAATTAGACTGCTCATTCTTTTGTCTATTTAAATTAATTTATAATTATTTCTGTAATCAATAACAACTTTTATAAACCAAATTTATTCTTCTTAATTATGGAATTGAAAGTTCTTAATGTTTCGAAAGACGAAATTGAAGTTCAGATTGATAATTTGACTTTAGTGGAACTTTTGAGGGTTTATTTGAATAAAGATTCTTCAGTTAATTTTGCTGCATGGAAGAGAGAGCATCCTTCTGAAGGTCCGATTTTGAAAGTGAAAACAAAAGGAAAGTCAGCGAAGAAAGCAATTGATGACGCTGTTAAGACAATTACTAGAGAGCTTGAAAAGATTGAAGATGATTTTAAAAAACTGAAATAATTCTTGATTAGAAATTAATGCAGATTAGGCGAAGGTGCGGATTTTAAGGAACATTCCAATCTATTAAACTAAAATCTTTTGGATTTGCTCTTTGTAATTGTGCACCTTGGGTGGCTTTGTTTTCTAAAGAGTTTAATTTTTCTTTCATCCAATCAAGTTCCATTTGTTGACCTTCAATATAAAAATCAGGTATTTCAATTTTAAATAATTTGCGAGCTTCGGAAGGAGTTAAACCTAATCTACTAAGGCCACGAACTGATTCAACTAAGGGCATGCCACTTTCAAATCCCTTAACATAAAATATTTGGTTAGACCTATCAAGGTAAAAACTTCCAATAGTTATTGGTGTTCCTGAAATATCAACATAATCTGGATGTATCATTTTATCCTGAATTTTCTTCTATGTTTAAGTATTATTGTAATTTATAAATATAATAATCCTTATTAATCTTTGATTCTGTTATCTTCTATGACTGAAGATAATTTTAAAAATGAAAAAATTTCTGCAGGAAGTTTTGATTTGAATAAATGGCTTTATGGCGGTTATGAAAAAGATATTATAACTATGATTGCAGGGCCTCCTGGAAGCGGGAAGACAAATTTTGTAATTCTTGCGGCGTGTTCGCAAGCTAAGAAAGGTAGCAAAGTTATCTTTGTTGATACGGAAGGTGGATTCAGCGTTGATAGAGTAAAACAGATCGCCCCCGAGAGTTATGAAGAAATCTTGAAAAATTTTTTAATTTTGTCCCCGACTAATTTTGAAGAGCAGAAAAAATCTTTTGAAAAATTATTAAAAAGTTTGAAGGAAAACTCAGTGGGTTTGATTGTTGTTGATGGAATGGCGATGCTTTATCGTTTGGAATTAGGAGACGCAGTTAAATCCAAGGAAGAAGGAAAAATAAAAGAAGTTAATCGGGAGATTGCAAAACAAATGAGAACGCTTGCAGAAATTGCAAGGAAACAAAATATTCCTGTGTTAATTACTAATCAAGTTTATTCTGAATTTCTTTCTGAAGAGGAATTAAAGAAAGGCGTGAAAAAAGAAATGAATATTGTCGGAGGTGATTTGACAAAATATTGGAGCAAGTGCATTATTGAATTGCAGAATGAAAGGGGAAAACGAAAGGCGGTTTTATTAAAACACAGAAGTTTGCCGGAAAAAGAAATGAGTTTTGAGATTAGGAATGAAGGAATTTTCAAACGTGGACTGTTTTGAAAATTCCTAATTCTCGTTTCCATAGAGATTCTAAAAGAATCTCTAGCCTTCGTTCCTTACAGAATTTCAGGTTACGAAACTTCGAATGAAGGAATATTTAAAAGGGGAATATTTTAAACAATTTATTTTGGTTGTAATTCTTTCACTGCTTTCATAAGAGCATTTTGTTGTTTTTTCCATCCAATTACATTGTGATATAAACTTTCTTTTTGTTCTCTTACTGAATTACTAAATGAAAAATAAACATCATCTATCTTCTTCCAATCTTCTTGATTTCCTGTAAATTCTAATTTCAATGGGGGTATGTTTCTTCCCCCAAACATGATTGGATAATAATCTTCATTGAAGCAAATATAAATTAATTTTCCTTCAAAAACTAATTGAGAATCCCGTTCTGAATATTTTATATCTGTGATGCCCCTTGGAAATTGATGCTCTTTCTCTTTTGTAAATTGTTCGTAAGCTAAAGTTAAAATTTTATTTGCATCTTCTTGAGAAATATCTTTGAACTTGTCGAGTTGATTTAAGTCACTGATATTATAGATTCTTCTTTGCATATCTTTGTATTTCTTTTTAATTTAAAAACATTATTGCACTTTAAAGTAATCATATAATAATTTAAACTTTCGATGCTTTTTTCTTTTATGGAGAATATTCGTTTCGAAACTCAGAAATATGGAAAATCTTCTATTTTCCATCTCATTCAGAACAGGAGGGTTCTGAAGATTAAAAATTTTTGATTCTCAAACTTGAAAATGGGAGACATCAAGTTCGAGACAATTAAAAAAATTGCCGAGGTTAATTTCAAATATAAAAATCTAGGAGATATTCAGCAATTGAATAGCAATTCTCCGCCGAGTGTTTTTATCGGAAGCAAGTTGAAATATCCGTTGGTTAATGTCGGTATTTTATCGCCGTTGGAAAAAGATGAGAATGCCTGGGTTTACGACGCTGAGAAATATTGGGCGGAGAATAATTTTCAGATAGGCGATGTTGTAAAACTTAGAAATAGTTTGTTGAATTCCAGATTTCAAAGCAGGGTTTCGGATGCGAGACTTAATAATAAATTTTTAGAAATTGCAAAAGAAATTGCAATTGCTTCGAAGCCAGTTGATATTGAAATTGAACTGAAAAATCGCCTGATGTTGGGAAGAGAAAAAGATAAAGTTCTTACAGGTGTTGGAATGGCTGCTCCATTGAAACAAGCAAGAATAACTTCGAATGTTAAAGTAGATAGGAGAATTGACAAGGTTATTAATGATGAAATAAAAGCTTCAGAAGGAATTGAATTTTTGTACAAAAATAATTTCAGTGAATATGTTTTGAGCAAAATTCTTAGCGTCGGTGTTCTTGGTTTGAAGAAAAATAAAAAATTAGTTCCTACAAGATGGAGCATAACAGCGACTGATGATAGTATTGGAAAAAATATTTTAAAAAGTGTTAGGGATTATCCATGGATTAATGATTATGAATTATTTTTCGGAGAATTTCTTGGAAATCAATACATTCTTTTATTTTTTCCTGGGGTCTGGAGTTTTGAACTTTTTGAATTGTATCTTCCGAATAGTTCTTGGAATCCTTCTTCAGAGGTGAAAGCATCTACGGATTTTGAATCTTACAGCGGAAGAAAAACTTATGCTTTTAATACTGCGGGTGGATATTATGCAACTCGATTGCCTATTTTAGAATATCTTAATAAAATAAAAAGACAGGCATCTGTTCTTACAATTAGAATTGAAACTCCGTCGTATTGGGCTGCTCTTGGTGTTTGGGTATGTCGTGAAGCATGTAGAAAAACTCTTAGTACTAGAATCTTTAAGTTTGATTCTAAAGAAGAGATAGTAAAATCTGCTGAGATTGTCTCTAAAAAGAAGTTTAACTTCGATAATTCCTCTGTATTAAGCCAAAGCAAAATTTTGAGCCAGATAAGAAGCCAGAAAAACTTGAAGGAATGGTTTTAGAAAGACTTAAAAATTAATTATTAAAAAATATATTCTCGCTATAGCTCGCCCAACCCAGATAACTTCAACAGTAATTTAAACTGATTATATTTTTGCTGCGATAAAAATTTTTTAGCGGAGAGCCTTGACTAATGTCTGGCTCGGAGCAATTACAATTTCTTAAACATAAATATTTATTAATCTCTTTTTGATTTTTAAAAAGATGGTAGGAACTGGATTAGGTTCATTGGAAGAATACCTGATTAATCTTGGATTTGAGGAGGAAAGGAAGTTTCATAGTTCTGAACTTGTGAATGTTTCCAAGGAATTAGTTGAAAGAATGAAAGCAGGTTTTATTGAAGATGTTGCAATTTTTCCTTATTTCGACGATTCCAGTTCTTCGAATTATATTTTATATATTCGGAAATAAATTAGACTGGATGCAATTGGCATATTCTAAGAATTTTTATAAACTCTAGTTTCTTAATTTGTCGATGAGTAAAAGGGGGCTGTCCATTATAATAGCTACAGTTATAATTATTTTAATTACATTAATCTCAATTGGAATTCTTTGGTATGTTTTTAGAGGAGTTATTGAAGAAAAATCTGATATTGCTGTAGAGCCGTTTCTCGTTGATATTGATATTGACCCCTTGAGCGTCATGCTTTTAAGTTCTGATTACGGGAATACAAATATTTCGCTAAAGATTAAAAGAAATACGGGAGAAGGAAATATCGATGCTTTGAAATTTATAATTTATGATGGAACCTATACTCACGAAGAAATTATAAACACGACGCTGGAAGAATTAACTGAAAGAACTTATTTTGTTCCTATTGGATTCTTAAATTCAAATTCTTTGCAGACGATTACAGTAATTCCTATTTTATTGGGAAAAGAAGGAGAAAAAAAACTTGCGCGATTTGGAGAAGAATTAAATTTTATAACTAATAGAACAAGAACTGTAAATACTGGTGGTGGTTCTAGTGGAGGCAGTGGGGGTGGTGGAAGAACACCGACTTGCACGCCGACTAAAACATGTGCATTAAATTATATTGGGCAGTGTGGAACACAATTAAGCGATGGATGCAATAATGTTTTGAATTGTGCAAATAACTGCGATGCAACTCAATTTTATTGTTACAAAGGAGAAGGAGATGTCAGTCGTGTTTGTATAAATAATTCAGTAACATGTAGTCCTCAGGGAAATTCTTGCGTGAATGCAACGGCTCTTGCACAATTTTATTGTTATTATAACGGAACCTCGTTTAAATTTAAAAATATTACTAGTGCGTGTGTGAATGGGTGCGAGGGCAATCAATGTTTAGGGCCGTGCGATTTAACTTCAGCGTCGTGGAATGTTACAACTGCGATAGAAGGAGAAATGGTTAAATTAACAGTTCAAGGAAGTAATTGTGCTGGAAAGAATTTGAATTATACAATTTATAGAAATATTTTATGGTGGTTTGATACTAAAATTATGACGACATCATCTCAAGGGAGTACAACTTGGTTTGCCGGATTAAAGAGTGATGGTACTTATGAATTAGGAAATTATTATTTTATTGCGACGTTGGCAAATAATGCGTCGGAAATTATAACGAGTAGTGATCCGAAATTAAATGTGATTGCTGCTCCTCCTGCTCCTGTTTGTGGTGATGGAATTATACAAATCCCTGAAACTTGCGACGATAATAATATTGCAAACAGCGACGGGTGTTCTTATTTATGTTCAGTTGAAACTGGTTGGACTTGCACAGGAGAACCAAGTATTTGTACAAGAAATTCTATTAGTACACTATCTTTACAAAATTTTATCGATGCATGTCAATATCTTAATGATGGAGATATTCCTGAGGATACATTTACACCTACAACAAATGCAGTTTATGTTTCAAATAGTGGAAGTGATACAAATTCAGGAACAATTGCCTTGCCTTTCGCGAATTTATCTAAGGCAATAACTTATGCAAATAATAATCCAACAATTCCGTTAACAATTTATTTAAAACAGGGAGTTTATTACTTCAAACATACAAATTATGCTGGTAGTGGAGAGTTAGAATATCAACAGATTAACAGAGGAAATTTATATGTAACTTCTTATCCTGGAGAAAGTGCAACAATTCGTCCTTATTCTTGGCCAAATTCGGCACAAAGTTGGGGGGCTGAAAAAGCATTTGTTGTTATTGGAAATTATGAAAATATCACTTTTGATAATTTGAATTTTGAAGGATGGTTAATTAACTTTTATCTTGGTTCAAATCTTACAACTCCTGCAATGAAAAATGTTGTTATAAAAAATATTGTAGCTAAAGAGTTCAAATCTCGATTCGGAGGTACAAATGCAACAAGTGTTTTAACAACAGATATTGTTCCTGATAATGTTTATGGTGTAGGCAAAGCTATTTTTGAAAATCCAAGTAGTGCGAAGTATCAGATTGAAGGATTGATTTTAAGTAATATTACAGCAAATGATGTTTCTAACGGAGTAAATATTGGTGATGAAAATGATGCAAATGTTAAAGGATTAAGAATTTCAAAATTTTCAATAGAAAATTCGGATATGTCTGGAGATACTTCAAATGATGCTTTTGCGATTGTTAATAGTTATAAAATTTTGGTAGATAATATACATATTAAAAATATTGCCGGTGATGGAATAGATTCAAAGTCTTTTGATATTTGTGTTGTAAATTCATATCTTGAAAAGATTAGCAGAAATGCAGTTAAATTTTGGAGAAGAGGGGAATT
>JBAZOZ010000017.1:0-16822 GCA_041648455.1 Candidatus Pacearchaeota archaeon
ATTTTTTTCAAGCTCTTTCATAAATTTTGCTTCTTCAATATCCACTCGAGTTGAAACTTTGGCAAGAATCGCCAGATTTTTTCTCAGTCCAATTTCAGTTCCTTCCGGAGTTTCAATAGGACAGAATCTTCCGTAATGTGTCGGATGAAGAGTTCTCGCCATAAAATTTTCCTGATCCGACGGCAACATTGAAGAAACTCTTTGCAACTGACTTATCATCGCCAAATAATTTGTCTTATCCATATTTTGTGTAACACCAGATCTTTCTCCAGTCCAGCTTCCAGTCGCAATTGCCGATTCAACTCGGTGAGAAAATAAAGTTGATTTCGCGATTGTTTTTATTGAATAAAATTTTTTTCTCTTCGACGATTTTTGAAGTGAATATTGAACATCTCTGACTAAAATTCCAAGATTAACTCTGAACAAACTTGCTAAAAGGTCGCCTGAAAGTCTAACTCTTTTATTTGCATAATGGTCTTTGTCAGTTCTTAAACTAGGATTTTCTTTAGCAATTAAAAATTGTTTAATTAATTTGCAAAGTGTCACGGCTTTTTTCATTCGGTCTTCTTTTTTTTGTCCGATGTGCGGAAATAAATAGGATTCAATTCTTTGTTTTACTCTGTCGAGAATTTCTTTTTTTGTTCCCTGAAGAGAAGTCTTTTCAGCAATATACAGCATCGCGTCCTCGGAAGTTGCCAAATTTACAAATTCATAAAGATTAACAATTAAGCTGTCGGTTTCTTTTCCAATATATTTTGCGATGTCAGATTCTTTTATCAAACCTAATGCTTTTAGAATAACTACTGCAGGCAAGTCTCTGAATCGTGAAAATGAAACTTCGAAAATTCCGTCTTTGCTTTCTGAAATTGTGACAGGAATTCTGTAAGTTCCTTTCAAAGAAAACATTCTCAATGTTAATTCTCCCTTGCTGTTCGTTTCAATGAACGGCTGATTTTCAGAAAGGTCTTCGGCCATCACCATAACTCTTTCATTTCCATTAATCATAAAATAACCTCCGGAATCCATCGGGTCTTCATAATTTGCAATTAATTCCTCTCTCGACATTCCGCAAATATTACAAACTTTGCTTTTGACCATGATTGGGATTCTTCCAATTTCAACAACTTGCGAATCAACCTGATCATCTTTTTTCACAGTCATCTCTAATGTTATTGGTGCCGAGTAAGTTAGATTTCTTAATCTTGCTTCAGAAGGAGTTATTAACGCCGTACTGCCGTCAGCCTCGATGATTATTGGTCTATGCACTTCAATTTTTCCTAAATCAATTTCAAAATCTTCACTTTCAATTGATTGTGAAACTTCTTCAACAATTTCCTGCATTCTTTTTTCAATAAAATTATTAAAAGAAATTATATTGCTTTCTACAAGCGAGTGATCCTCCAAATATTTTTTCACAGCCAAATGATTATTTTTAACCATATTTAAACTCCTTCACAAACTCCAACGACATGGAGTTTGAATGCTTGAAAACCGCGAAAATCCTTGGTTTTCGTAGCACCAAAAATTTCTATTGCAAATTTTTGAGTGTTTCTTATTTTCATTGTGCCTATACAACAACCCTAAAATAAAAATTAATTTTATCGCTTTCTTCTCTTTCAATTTTAATCACATCTCCCACGTTGCAATTTTCAGGTAAAGTCGGATCTACGGAAAGAATTTTTGGCAATTGCGCCCTAGAAACATTAAATTTTTGCAGAATTTCATTGGCTTCCTTTTCATTTAATTTAACGTGCTTAGGTTGTAAAATATGCATTTTTACGAATGGAGGGTTTAATTATAAATGTCGCATAGAATTATCTGCGACTTTAACAACTTTATAATAATAAAAGATAGCAAAAATTGGTTTAAAAATCTTTTGATTTGCGATTTTTATAATTTAAATATTAATGTTATTGTAAAAGATATATTATTGTTAAGATTGTTGGGTATGCCATTTAGCAGTCCTATATCTTTTTTGTCTTCCAAATAAATATCGTACACTTTCCAAATATGAGTCATATTCTGCAACCTTCATGCAAATAGCCCGGTCCTCAGCTGTCGGTATTTCATCTTCTCCCCAATCGAATATCATAAAACTTTCTGCAATCTCTCTCCTTGCCCCATCATCCAAGATTCTAGTTTTTAATTCATCAAATAACCCCTCATTTATTCTTAAGAATTTTACCCTTGTCTTAAAATAAAAGCCATCTGCCGATGCTTGCCACCATTTACCATAACTAAATGCATTCGCTTCCGCCGGTATTCGAGAATCTTGATAAGGCATATCAAAATCTGGCAATCCCTTGATTTCTGATAGCGCTTGAGAAATCCAATCAACATCTCTAACAATTCTAGGAACTATAATCCCTGTTGGAGTAAATGGAATTATTTCTGGCTTCTCTTCTCCCAAACTTCTATTCTCAACATCCCATTCAAGTTTATATTTTGTCTTGCCTTTAATTTTTCTTGAACTTAATGGCAGCATAGAAAGATCTCCTGTACAGCCTCTTTCCCTATTTGTTCTTTTATTTATTCTCATCATATCTTCCACACTTACAAAAATATCCAAGTTAGACATAGAAAAATTTGATTTAAATTCCTTTTATTCTTTTGTATGCTTAATACATCAAAAATTGTTTTTTGCGTAAACTCCCTGTTTTAACTCGTGAGAAAGCAAAAACAATTTTTGGGGTGTTCAAGAACCCGAGACACGCCCCGGAATTTATTCCGAGGGTTCTTGACATATATAATTATGGCCCCGAAGGGATTTGAACCCTCGACACCTAGCTTTCTTTTTCCATCATGCGATTTCCGTCGGAGGCAGTTTAAGAAACCGCGACACCGCGCCGGAAAGGAGATGGTGTGAGGAAGAACCTTGGTTCTTCTCAATTAAAAGGCTAGTGCTCTAACCAGGCTGAGCTACGGAGCCATTCCGTTGGCGACGTAGCGATTTAATTTCCTTTCACGGAAGGGAAAAGGTGTGAGGGAAAACCGCAAGGTTGTCCTCATGAGCTACGGAGCCATAACGAAACTAAATAAAAATGGATTTAAAAAATGTTCGTTCTAATCAATAGACTTTTAATCTCTTTGTATTATCTTCTGAGATGATAATAAAAGATAAACTATCTGAATTATGTGAACAATATACTAAATATGGAAATATTTGGGTTGATAATTATAATGCAGATGAGCGTTTTTTGAAAGTAAGAAGAATGGAAACAAAATATATGGGTTCCATTGATTTGAAAAGTAATAAAATTGATATAAATACTTTCTTTCCTAAAAAAGATCAACTTGTTACTCTTATGCATGAAATTCTACACAAACATCCTTTCTTTTTATTTCTTCAAGATAATCGATTAAACCAAAATCTTCCCGAATTGGAAAAAGCAATTACAAAATACGCAAAATATATTTTGAGAACAAGACCTAACATAAAATCTTTCCTAGAAGAGAAACTTGATGAATCGAGCAAGTATCGTGAAAGTCTTCCTTTTTAATTCAATTAATGATTACAAATATTTCCTCAATCTTTTCTCCAATTCTTCCTGAGGAACCGCTCCGATAAAATTATCTATAACTTTCCCGTTTTTCATTAAAACAAAATTCGGGATTGAACTTATTTTAAATTTTCTCGCGATTTCTTGATTATCCTCGACATTTACTTTTCCAAATTTTATTTTTCCTCTGAATTTTTCAGCGAGCTCGTCGATTACAGGAGCCATCATCAAACAAGGCATACACCATTCTGCAAAAAAATCCACGAGAACAATATCTTTTTTCGTGAAATCTTCAAATTCACCATTCGTCAATTCAGGAACTTTATCATTTTGGGTCATTTTTCCTTCACCTCTGATAATATTCATAAGAATTAAGAAAGAAAGAGATTTATAAAAGTTTTTATTTATCCAACCCAAACATTTTTCTCAAATATTTTTCTGCGACTTTTTTGTCATGAGGATAACCGCAATCAGAACAATCCCAGATTTTTCCTCGTGGGAGTGCCTCGTGATAAAACCATTTTCCTTTTTCCTGCGGATTTCCTATTTTGCATCCTCCAAATTCCAGATTCAAATTATATTCAGGACAATAACATAAAAAACAATTCAATTCATTTTCAGGAATATCATGACATCGCTTATTCTCTTTATCTTCAAAATTTCCTGTTTTGAATGAGACAGAAAATTTCCTATTTTCTGTATAACAAGGACACTCATTAGGAAATTCTTTTTTTCTTCTGTCAAAATCAAATTCTCCAACGAGGTTTCTAATTCTTAATTCAATTAACTTCTTTGCTTTATCCCTTGTGTCCATATTTGTGAATATATTTTTGCACTATATATTTTTTTATATGATATCATCAATTATAATAATACTTATAAATTAAGTTAGTCCAAATTATTTATGGAGAAAAGAGGAGATCTTTCTGTTCTTTCTGTTAGTGGAAGAGGAATTCCAGAAGCATGGGAAAATTCTTTGATTAAATTAAATAACGAGGGCTTATGGTACGAAAGAGCCGGAAGAAAAGATAAAGGAAGATTACAAGTTGATTCGACTATGACTGTTGAAATAATTGAGCCAATAAAATATTCTTTCATGCATTCTTTTGGTGGTTATGGCTGGGAGCAGATTTTTGAATATCAAATGGAAATGCTTGGAGCAAAAGATTCTTTTGAAGATAGAAAAGGTGAGAGCAATAAATGGCCTTATCAATATCATGAAAGACTCGCAGATTATCCTGGCACGACGATGAATATTAATCAAATTGAAGAGGGAATTATAAGAAAATTATCTCAACGTTTAGATACTCGGCAAGCGAATGCAATAACTTGGGTTCCTGAAAGAGATAATTATTCGATAGATCCTCCATGCTTGCAGAGAATTTGGTGTGGGCTTGTTTCTTTAGACAATCCCGAGAAAGGCCCTTTCGCTCTAAACATGAATTATAATTTTAGAAGCAGAAATGCAATGATTGCTGCACCATGGAATATGGTTGGTTTATTAACAATTCAATCCTATATTATAAATAGATTAAAAGAAGAAACTGGAAAAGAAATTAAACATGCGAGACTAGTGGATTTTACAGATGCTTATCACGTAAGAGCAGACGACCAGCCAAAACTTGAAAATTTCATAGGGCAATTAACAGATTCTAAAAAAAGAAGAGAAGAAATTGAGCAGAGAGTATTTCCAAGAGAAATGGTTTTAGAAATGATGAATGATTCAAGAAATTCAGTAGAGAAGAAAATTATATCTCAAGCAGAAAATTATTTTCAAGGGGAAAAATTAGAAAGAAAAATTGGAGAAATTGAAGAGATTGCAAAAATAGTTGTGGATATAAATAAAACTTATTTAGAAAGTTAAAATGGCTCTTGAGAAAATTGAAATTATTGGAGAAATTTCTTTTAATGATTTATGTTCGAGACTTAGAAAAGTAACTCTAAGGGGATTTCCTAATGTCAAAATTTATGAAAAAGCAAGAATAAATATAAAAAATGTTTCCCGTGAGGATATAAAAAGAAGAGTCTTTACACCGCAACCGACAGTTTATCAAGATCACTTGGAAAGAATAAATTTAATGAGAGAATTATTTCTAAAAAAAGGCATCGATATGTATAATCTTAATGGTGGATACGATTACATTGCGACAGATTCCGATGGAAACGAATCAGAATGGACATTAATCCCCCCTGTCGTAGAGACAATCCGAATTAATTATAATGGTTTGGGTTTAAATTATTCTGAATTTTTAGGAGAGGAATTAAAAAAGTTAATGCAAGAGGGAGGGCATGCCCTAAATTCTAATTTAAATTATTTATCTTTTCAAGAATTATCTGGGAGAAAGTCTGTTCCTCAAATTTGCGACGGCTCTCATAGAATTCACGCAGGTGTTTTGGAAAATGTAAATCAAAATATTTTGTTAATAGAAAATATAACTTTTGGATTTCCCTATTATGCCGCACCTCAACCCTATAATATAGTTCGTGTCATCCCAACGCGAAATGAAATTGAACTCAAAGTTCACATTTTAACAGATCCTGCTCATAAGTTATTATATAGAGTTTTTCCAACGGGAGGAATAAAAAGTGGAAATCTTAGACCGCCAAAGGAAAAAAGTTTTATCTAAAATAAAAATAATTGGATTTGACCTCGACGGAACTCTTTATGAATCTACAGAAGAAATTCAATCAAGAATAAGAGAATTAATTTACAAGAAGATTTCTATCGGATTGGGAGTGAATTTTAAAGAAGCAAAAAATTTATTTGAAGAATCTTATGCAATAACCTCCTCTGGTTCCAAAACAATTAAGAAATTAGAAGAACAATTTCAAAGAGAATTAGAAAAAGAGTTAGTTCAGAATGCAATTCAAGAAGCAGAGATTTTAGATTTAATTCAATTCAATCCAAAATTAATAACTTTTTTAGAGAAATTAAGGGAAAAATATTCCATTGATTTATTAACTGATAGCAGAAGAGATTTAGCACTTAAAAAATTAAATAGGATGGGAATTGATAAAGATATCTTCGGATATTTTTTATCAGCTGAAAATGGTTCAAAAACGGACGGCACTAAATTTATAGAATGGGTAGAAAAAAGAGGCAATCATGACCCTAGAACTTTTCTTTATGTTGGAGATAATAAGCGACAAGATGTAGATTCCCCAAAAGAATTTGGGATTACAATATGTTTTATTGGAAAATATAATAAAGCAGATTTTGAAATAGAAAATATTATGGGTTTAGAAAAACTTCTTCTTTGATTTTTACAATATTTCCATCAGACTTTTTTTATTTCTTTTCGCGATTTCATGGGAGGTCGAGAGTATTGGAATGCGACAAATATTTTTAATCCATAACGACTTTCCAATGCTCGAGTTGGAAAGAAATCGTCGTTCAGCATTAGAGGAGATTTGAAATAATTTGTTCTTTTTTTGTGGTATCCTCGGAGGCAATAAAGATGCCACCGTTCAGCATTAGAGGAGATTCAAAAAGAACCAACGGGTTCTTTTTATCCACCGCACCCATTCTGATTTTCATGTCCGCACTTTTTGCAGATTTCAAAACAATGCCCCCTCTTAATCATCTGCTCTCCGCAAACCGGACACATATTTCCTAACTGATCTGGAGAAATATTTTCATTCTTAATTTCTATGTCTTCAACTCCTTCAAAATTTCCTGTTTTGAATGGGACAGAAAATTTCATGTTTTCTGTATTTTCTACACTTTTTCTTTCCGGAATAATTATTTTCTTTTCATAAAATTCTTTTTCTAAAAATGTAAAAATATAATCAACAACAGAATCTGCAGTTTTAATTTCTGGATGCCCGTCCCATACAATTCCCCTAGGTTCGAATCTTTGATGCTTGAATTTTTTAATTAAATCCTCGAGGGGAACACCATATTGCAAATTCATTGACAGCGACGTTGCAAACGCATCCATCAAACCTCCAATCGTAGAACCCTCTTTATTCATTGTAATAAATGTTTCTCCAGGAGTTCCATCTTCATACAAACCGATAGTGATGTATCCCTCATGTCCTGAAATATCAAATTTATGAGTAATAGAATTTCTCGTCGTCGGAAGTTTCCTTCGAACTGGTTTTCCAATTTCTTTTCTCTTTGTAAAATTCAATGGCTGAATTCTTTTGCTTTGATCTCTGTAAAGAGCAACTGCCTTCAATCCCAATCTCCACGCATCAATATAAATATTTTCAATTTCTTCGACGCTGGCTTCTTGCGGAAGATTAACTGTTTTTGAAATAGCCCCAGAAATAAATGATTGAACCGCAGCCATCATCTTCAAATGCCCCTGATAATGAATTGTCCTATTTCCTTTTGCAGGCTTATTTGCGCAATCAAAGATTGGAAGATGCTCTTCTTTCAAATATGGCGCTCCTTCAATTGTTTCGTTTTCGACGACATAATCTAAAATATCATCAATTTGTTTTTCACTATAACCCAATCTAATTAAAGAAATTCTTACTGTGTTGTTGACTAATTTTAAAATTCCACCGTCGGAAAGTAATTTTATCTGGACCAACCCAATTTCTGGTTCAATTCCTTTCGTATCGCAATCCATCATAAATCCGATTGTTCCCGTCGGAGCAAGCACGGTTGCCTGTGCATTTCTAAAACCAAATCTCTCTCCATTTTCAATAATATTATTCCATGTCTTTTCAGCTTCATCTAAAACCGAAATAAAATCTCTGGGTAGTTTTTCACGAGAAATATTTTTCAAAGCATTTTTATGCATTCTCATTACATTCATCATTGGTTCTTTATTTTTTTCAAATTCTTCGAAAGTTCCAATCTTTTCTGCCATTTCTATCGATGTTTCATAAACTTTTCCAGTAAGCAGTGCAGTTATAGATGCTGCAACAGCTCTTGCTTCGTCGCTGTCATAAGGCAAGCCTAAAAACATAAGCAAACTTCCAAGATTTGCATAACCCATTCCCAATGGACGAAATTTATGTGAGTTCTCGGCAATTTCTCTCGTCGGATAAGATGAATTATCTATTTCCAAATCCTGAGCAATCGCGGTTGTCCTGACAGCATTCGAAAAATCTTCAAAATTAAAAATTCCATCTTTATCAAAAAATTTCATTAAATTTAAAGAAGCTAGATTGCAAGAACTATTGTCAACAAACATATATTCACTGCATGGATTTGATGCATTTATTCTCGCTGAATTTGGACAAGTATGCCATTTATTAATTATATCATCGAACTGCATTCCTGGGTCACCACAATAATGTGTTCCTTCCGCAATCTTTCTTAATAATTCTTTAGCGCGGTATTTTGGCATTTGGCTTGCAAGATCTTTGCAAAGAACAGGAATCGTCTGCCACTCTGTATCTTCCAAAATCGCTTTCATAAATTCATCTGACACCCGAATAGAGATATTTGTATTTTGATAATTGCAACTTTCCGAAGCATCTTTCCAATCAATGCCGTTATCAATTAATATATGCAATTTTGTTTCTTCGTGCATTTTTGAATTAATAAATTCGAAAATATCTGGATGACTGATATTTAGAATATCCATTTTTGCAGCCCTTCTCGTCTTTCCTCCGGACTTTACAATTCCTGCAACCTTATCATAAAAACTCCAATAAGCCATCGGCCCGGAAGGTCTTCCTCCACCAGAAAGTTTTTCTCTTGACGATCTTAATGTTGAAAGATTAGTTCCCGTCCCGCTTCCATACTTGAAAAGCAATGCCTCTCTTTTTGCGAGCTCCATAATACTTTCCATATTGTCCTGAACTTCCTGAATAAAACATGCAGAAGTCTGAGGATATTCTCTGTCTTTTCCTAAGGGAATTTTTATAATTTTTTCATCTTCAACAATATAAGATTCTTTTTGTTCAATTTTTCTGTTCGGATTTTCATAAATATGCGTCCCGACGTTAAACCAGACAGGAGAATTAAACGCCATCTTTTGGTCAATTGTAAGAAATGCAACTTCTTCTCTAAATGCGTTCGCTTCTTCTTCAGTTAAAAAATATTTTTGTTTTAAACCCCAAAGAGCCATTGTTTTTGCAACTCTTTCAATCAATTGTTTAACAGAATTTTCTCTTTCAAATTTTTGCTGGTCTCCAAAAAAATATTTTGACGCAGCAATCTTTCTTGCTAATTTGCTCCAGTGTTTAGGGAATTCAACATTTTTTTGAGTGAATAACGGCTTTCCGTTATCGTCGGCAATGTCTGTGTCTGTTCTTTCCCACTGAAACGCATTATAAACTCCAGGATTCATTCCTCTTGTAAAATATCTTTGAAAATTTAGTGGCATTTTCTTAAAAATTTCCTGTTTTTAATGAGATAGAAAATCTTCGATTTTCTATATTTGCAAAATATTTAATTCTGTCTGTGCGAAGGCACAGCCCATATTTTGCAAGTGGATATTTTATTTTTTCATTTTTCCTCTTTTAATGTTAAACTAAAATATTTTTTCTAAATCTTTACATAAACAAACACTTTTAAGCTTTTATCAAAATTAATATCTATATCTGTTTGTATAATTGATTAATAAAATGTCAAGAACCCTCGGAATAAATTCCGGGGCGTGTCTCGGGTTCTTGAACACCCCAAAAATTGTTTTTGCTTTTTCACGAATTAAAACAGGGAGTTTACGCAAAAAACAATTTTTGATGTATTGAAGTAGATCGTCGCATGTTTAAAAAAATGTGTGACATTGGGATAGTAGTTATTTGGTGTTGCTACTTTTTTTTATGAAAAACTCCTTGTATTTCCAGAGTTTTTTAGACAGAAACTTTTTTGCCTTCAAAACTTCCTGTTTTGAACGGGATGAAAAACTTTTTGTTTTTCATATTTTCTGTATGAAAAATTTCTTATTTATTCCCTTTTTCCAAAGCTTTTCTCATATAATTCCCAGAATTTATCATTCAAAAAAAGTTTAATGAGTTGCGGATGTGCGTTGATTTTTCTGTCGCTTCTTCTATATGAATTGCTTTTATAATGAATATATTTATCTTCTATAATTTTTTTATCATGCGGGCTAATATCATTTATTTTAACTCCCTCTTCTAAGAATCTTTTTAATTCGTCTTTTCCAATTAATGAACTTTTTCCTGTCGACGGCATTCTAACTAATGCTTCTAAAACAAGTTCAATATAATGAAAAGGATTTGTATAAATACTAATGTCACATGGATGATACCCGACGGATTTTGCAACATTTTTTTTGTTTTTTTCATAAGAGTCTGCTCTTTTTTCTAAATCTTTAGGAACATCAAAGTTTTCCCCATCAATGCAATTCGCTAATGATTTTAATCTCCATCTTCTTTCAGCTTCTTCTTTATTCATGGAATTTTCAACTGAAATCCTTTATTAATCATTGTTGTAGTAAATTATATATTCTTTTTTACCACTTAATTGCTCAAATTCATTAATTCACATTTTTTGCAAATTTTATTTCTCGAAGGTTCTCCACAATTTTTGCAATATTGAATTCTTTCTGTCAGAAACTTTTTGTTTTCCTTAAAAGTTTTCGAGACAGAAAATCCTAGATTTTCTGTATCTTTTAATCTCTCAATCTTAGGATAGATTTTATCCATATTATTCATTATATTTTCCTTATCTTTTCCGGGCATTTTCTCAAGAAAGTTTCTTAATTGGATTCTATAAGAGTCTAAAGCACACGGGCATTTATCATAATTTACGGGAAGTTTTTTTGCAAGCGAATAATTTTTCACATCTTCTTCTAAAATATAAAATAGGGGTTTTATTCTTGGAATAAATTTTCCTTTTTGGTCTGGAGGATTTTTTGTAATCGCTCCAGAATTTGCAGAAAGTTTAGGACTGCCCTTTAATATATTCAAAAGGAAAGTTTGTGCTTCGTCGTCAAGATTATGTCCGGTTGCAATGTATTTTGCTCCTTTTATTTTTCTCGCTTCTTTGTTCATTATCCATTTTTTTATAACGCCACAAATCGCGCAGTTTTTTAATTGTCCTTTTTTATTTGCCTTATAACTTCCTTGAATCGCGGTTCTAATGTAGCACATTCCGCTTCCCATTTCTTTTTTCATGTCATAAACATGCAATTTAATCTCTAACATTTCAGAGATTTCCCTCACCTTTTCTAAACATTCCTCGCTGTATTTTCCAATTTTCAAATCAATATGAAATCCTTCAATGTTGTAACCAAACTTCTTCAATAAATAAGCAACGACACTTGAATCCTTGCCTCCAGATAATGCGACGATGATTTTTGATTTTTTATTAATATTTATTTCTTTTAAAGTCTGTTTTACTTTCCTTTCGAGTTTTTGTTGGGAATTCATTTTTGTCTCCAGAAGAATTTATTTGCAGTTTTTTTGGTAATGAAACTAAATTTATCTGCTTCATTAATTAAATTTCTTGAAGCAAGATTATCAAAAGAGACAACTTCTACCTTTTTATTCTTGTTCTTAACATATTTTAATAACGGGGCAAAATCCCCATCACCTGAAATTAAAATTGCTTTATCATATTTGTTTTCCCACGCATCGTTCAACATATCTAATGCTAAATTAATATCATCACCTTTAATTATATAATATTCTTCTTCATCCTTATCAAATCTTTTTTGTCTTTTACACAAAATTACCTTGCATTTTGTTATTTTCCTCAATCTTGAAAGAAGCTTTTGTTGTTCTTTAAATCTTCTAGGATTGATGTTTTGTTTCAAGGAAGCATTATAATAAAAAATATCTATTAAATCATCTTTACCAATAATCTTTTTAATAAAATTTTGAAAATCAAAATGATAATCTGAATAGGTTTGGTTCAAATATTTTAACCCATAAACAAAGTTTGCACCATCAATATAAATAGAAATCCTTTCTTTCATTTTTTATAAAGTCCGGTATTACAGAAGTAATAACCGGGAACACGCTTGCGGGATGTCCGAAGACTTAAGGCACTCCCTGATGCCTTAATTTGTCAACGTTCATTTATTATTTAAGTCTTTCGCTGGATAACTTTAATAAAATACTTTTTTTAAATCTATAAGTTTTATTAAAAGTTTGATAGTCTCAATTTCAGGTAATTTAAAAATATTATTTAATAGATATAAAAACTAAAGGTTTAAAATAGATTGAAGAAATATCTTATTCTATGAAAAATATAAATGATTGGTATCCACCAAGTAAATATGTATTTTATCCATTATATAAATTTTATAGAAAAAATATTGGTTTAAATATGTATATTAGTAATTTTGCTGTGTGGGCATCTAGTGCAGCATTACATGCTGCGATATTTCTTCCACAAGAAGATTACACTAAAGCAAAAATTGTTGGAGGAGTATTTTTAGGATTGGGTATTTTATCAACAGGAGTAAAAATATTAAAACATAAACCCTCAAAAAATTCTCAACCCAAATCTTTAGATGATATTGTTAGATAAGTTTCCATCTTATCCTTAATTCTCTTTGTTTTTTAAACATGACTTCCATTCCTATTGAACCCTTCAAATTATTTATAAATCTCTTTTTCTTAGAAAAGATATGGACGAGAAAAAATACATTTTGATTTCAATGGAAGACGAACGCTCAAAAAAACTTGCAGATATTCTCGGGAATAAAACCTGCAAGAAAATAATAGATTTGCTCGCTGAAGAAAAAGAGGCAAGTGAAAAAGATATTGCAGATAAATTAAATGTTCCACTAAATACTATTGAATACAATTTAAAAAAATTAATTCAGGCGGAGCTTATTGAAAAAACAAAGAATTTTTTTTGGAGCAAGAAAGGGAAAAAGATTCCAACCTATAAACTTTCAAACAAATCAATAATAATTTCTCCGAAATCAAGAATCTCCTCAAAATTGAAATCAATTCTTCCGGTAGCTCTTCTTTCAGGATTAGGTGCTGTTTTAATAAAATCTTTTTTTTATTCACAGCAAATTGTTCGAGAGAAAGCAGTTGCGGGTTTAGCGTCGGAGTTTTCAACACAAGCCCTGCAAAATACAATTTTCGATGGAAACATATTATTACTTCAATCTCCTGCGTGGGTTTGGTTTTTAGCAGGAACTCTTTTTACTTTAGTAATTTTCACAATAATAAATTGGAGAAAACTTTGAAAGGAGGTAAAATAAAGAAATGGAAAAATCAGTTCAAATAACTTTAATTGTGGTTGCAGGATTTATTTTAATCGCATTCTTAGGTTTTGCAGCATTTAGCAATTTTACAAATAAAGTATTTCCAGCTTCAAATAGTGTAACTGGAAATGGAGAAGCAATAGTTAAAACAATTCCTGATTTAGTTGGAATTTATTTCAGCGTCGAGACAAAAGCCTCTACAAGCGAAGAAGCAACATCGAAAAATGCGAAAATCGTCGACGAACTTATAACTAATTTAGTCAAGGAAGGATTTGATAGAAAAGATATTCAAACCTTGAGCTTTAATGTTTATCCTGATTATTCTTGGGTTAACAACCAGCAAAAATTGAATGGATATCAGGCAACACACCAGATAAAAGTTGAACTCTTAACAGATGATTCTGGAAAAATCGGAGATGTTATAGATACTGGAGTTAATGCAGGAGCAGGAATTTCTTATATAAATTTTGAACTTAGTCAGGAAAAACAAAACCAGTACAAATCAGAAGCATTAAAACTTGCAGCAGAAGATGCGAGAATTAAAGCAAATGCAATTGCCGAGGGATTAAACAAAAAATTAGGAATTTTGGTTTCAACTTCGAGCAGTAGGTTCAATTACTCTCCTATAAATCTTTACACAGCTTCATCAGATTCGGGAGTAGCAGAAGCAAAACGAGCAACGACAAACATTCAGCCAGGAGAGCAAGAAATTTCAGCAAGTGTTACTGTGATTTACAAATTAAGGTAAATTTATTTATTTCTTTTTCTTATATTTTTTTTATTTTAAATTTTCTTTCTCCTCAGTAAATTCGCATTCATAACAACAGTTATCGAAGATAAAGCCATTGCAATTTCAGCAATTATCGGATGAAGCAATCCTGTAACAGCAATAGGGATAGCAATTGTATTGTATGCATAAGCCCAGAATAAATTTTGTTTTATCTTTTTGAAAGTTGCTTTGCTTAATTTTATAGATGAAACAACGCCAGTTAAATTTCCTCTTGTTAAAACAATATCTCCAGATTCAATTGCAATATCTGTTCCTGTTCCCATCGCAATTCCTACATTACTTTGTTTTAAAGCAGGAGCATCATTAATTCCGTCGCCGACAAAAGCAACCATCCCTTGTTTTTGCAGTTCTTTAACTTTGTTTTCTTTTTCTTCAGGAAGAACATTTGCAATAACTTCTTCAATTCCTGCAAGTTTAGCTATTGCTTTTGCTGTTCTTTCATTGTCTCCAGTAATCATTATTGTTTTGTAACCTTCTCTATTTAATTCTCTAATTGCCTCGACAGAATCTTCCTTTAAACTATCAGCAACGGCAATTAATCCAAGAACTTTTCCAAAGTAAACAAGAACCATAACTGTTTTTCCCTGCTCTTCTAATTCTCGCATATTCTTTTCTAAGTTGTCCAGTCTAATTTTATTTTCTTCCATAAGTTTCCTGTTTCCAATTAAAATCTTTTTTCCATTTAATCTTCCTTCTGCTCCTCTCCCTCTTAAAATTTTAAATTTCTCTACCTTAGATAATTTTAATTTTCTTTTTTCAGCTTCATTTACAATTGCTTTTGCTAAGGGATGTTCCGAAGATTTTTCTAATGAAGCAGCTAATCTCAAAAATTCTTTTTCACTAACATTCATAGGAAAAATATCAGTAACTTCTGGCTTTCCTTTTGTTATTGTTCCAGTCTTATCAAATATTACAAACTTAATATCTTTCATTGTTTGTATAGCTTCTCCTCTCTTGATTAAAATCCCTTTTTCAGCTCCCATTCCACTTCCAACCATTAAAGCAGTTGGAGTAGCAAGTCCTAAGGCACAAGGACAGGCAATAACAAGAACTGCAATTGCAGCAAATAAAGCAAGTGTTATTACACTCGAATTTAAATTAATCCAAGGAATAAAAGAGAAAAAACTTGCTATGGATTTCATAAATTCTGGAAGAAAAAACCACGCAAAAAAAGTAAGCAGCGAAATAATCAAGACAATTGGTACAAAGACGCTCGTAATTTTATCTGCAAAAGCCTGAATTGGAATCTTGCTTCCTTGAGCTTCTTCGACAAGTTTTATTATTTGAGATAAAAAAGTATCTTTTCCAATTTTTGTAGCTTTTATATATAAAATTCCGTCCTGATTAACTGTAGCTCCAATTACCTTATCATCTTTTCTTTTTTCTACAGGCATAGATTCTCCAGATACCATAGACTCATCGACGGCAGATTCCCCCTTAACAACAACCCCATCAGTTGGAATTTTTTCCCCGGGTTTAACAACCATTATATCCCCAATTTTTACCTCATCAATTCGAACTTCTTTCTCTTTTCCTTTTATTAATATTATCGCAGTTTTTGCTTCAAGAGTTAAAAGTTTTTTTATTGCTTGAGATGCTCTGCCTCTTGCTTTTGCTTCGACATACCTTCCTGTTAAGAAAAATGCCATAATCATTCCGCCTATTCCAGAGTAATCTTCAATTGGTATAAAAAATCTTAAAATCCCGGTAAAAAAGGCAATAACCGTTCCAAGAGAAATAAGAACATCCATATTAAACGATAAATATTTTATTGATTTAAGAGCACTTCTTATTGTCGGATAACCAACAATAAATAAAATAGGGAACGCTAAAATTAATGGGATTATTTGCAAGAAAAAATTCTCCACTCCAAAAAATCTTTCTATAATCAAGCTTATAATCGCTATTGGTATTGCAAAAATCCAGGCAATCCACATTCTCTTTTTTGCTTTTTGCATTTCAATTAACTCAACATCTTCTTCAACTTTTTCTTCCCCAGCAATTTCATATCCAGCATCTTTTATTGCAGAAATTATTCTTTCTTTATCAATAGAATAAGTTATAGTTGCTTTTCTTGTGTTAGTATTTAGATTTGTTTTTTTTATTCCTTCTAATCTTTTGAGAGCATTTTCAATAGTCATTGCGCAATGCGGATTGTCTAAACCAGGAATAATAAAAGTAGTTGTCTTGGTTTCTTCATTTTTAATATTATTTTCTTTATGTTTTTCGTTTTCTTCTGACGAAAATGCCTTATAGTCTCCAATACTCGAAACAGCTTTTTTAATTTCCTCGTCATCAAAATCTCCTTCTGCATACAATCTATTTACTGCGAAATTTACTCTAACACTTTTAACTCCATTTATTTTTTTAACAGCTCGTTCTATGCTATTTGCACATCCCACGCAGTGCATTCCTTCAATTTTATATATCTTTTT
>JBAZOZ010000018.1:0-14919 GCA_041648455.1 Candidatus Pacearchaeota archaeon
CCTTCCTATGCCATCTCCTTTCCTACGCTGTGTTGCGATTTCTAAATGCCTCCGGTGAAATCGCATTAAAAAGAGGAACAAACCAAAGTTTTAAAAAGAAAATTATTTTGCTTTTCTTATGGAACAAAACCAATTTGAAGTTGTTCTTTTAGGAATTGTATACGACCCAGAGAAAAAGAAAATCTTGATAGGAAGAAGAGAAAAAGATCCAGAGATTGAAAAGTTGACATGGTGTTTTCCTGGAGGACGACTTTCTACAAACAAAGAATTAGAAAAAACCTTGAAGGAAAAGATAAAAGAAAAGACCGGACTTAAAATAGAAAATCTGGGGGTAGTATTTGCGAAAACTTATCCTGAGAAAAAAGAACTTGTTGCAATTTATTATTTATGTGAAGTTGTTGGTGGAAAAGAAAAAGCCGGAGATGATTTTAAAGAAATAAAATGGGTAAAACCAGAAGAACTAGAAAAATATTTCACCACAAGTTTTCATCCGCATCTTAAGGAATATATCTTGAATCTGAAATAATTTTGTTTGTTATTCCCGTCCAACCTGGATAACTCCGGCAGCAATTTATCATGTTTAATTAATCTCGTAAGTTTATGAGTAACGATTTTTTCTAGATTTTTAATAGTTGAGCAAAATATTGGGGGGTTTTATGGATTAATAGTTTCTTGGCGGAGCATCATGACGAATGTCTGATGCGGAGCGAACCAAAATCTTAAAAACTCTTTTTTTCTTGATAAAAAATGAAAGAAAATCAACAAGAAATTATATTTAAGCTTAGCATGTTTGAACAGCAAATTCAGCAACTGCAACAGCAAATTCAGGCAGTTGAACAAAGCATAGTGGAATTGCAGAATTTAAGTG
This sequence comes from Candidatus Pacearchaeota archaeon, assembly GCA_041648455.1. Classification (GTDB taxonomy): domain Archaea; phylum Nanobdellota; class Nanobdellia; order Pacearchaeales; family GW2011-AR1; genus JBAZOZ01. The sequence goes on from JBAZOZ010000018.1 coordinate 869, forward strand.
AAGGATTCAATGAACTTAAAAATTCCGAAGGAAAAAAAATTATGGCAATGATTGGACGAGGAATTTTTATAAAATCAAAGATTACTTCAGAAGACTTATTGGTTGATGTTGGCGGGCAAAACTTTGTAAAAAAATCAGTTCCTGAAACGCAGAAACTTATTAACGAACAGGTTGGAAAATTAAAAGATGCGAGAGAAAGTTTGAATAATTCAATTGAAGAAGTTAGTCACGAAGCTGAGAAGATGATGGGGGAATTTAAGGGAGAGTGATTAAATAAAATTTAAAGCTTTTAATATAATATACCCTAAGAGAATTATTGCTATTATTTTAACCAAATTCATAAGAAGATTGACATTTATTTGACCTTTTTTCATTTTATTTCTTTTTTAATTCATCAAATTTTGTTTCTAAAATAGTTAAACGCTTATCCATATTTAAGTCTTTCTTCAATTTTATTATTTCTTCTGAGTTTTTATCTATTTTAGTAAAATACTCCTTAAATATAGCAAAAAGAATGATTATAGTTATTACAATTAAAGAGATAGACCAAGCCAATAATCTATATTCTTCATTAATAAAACCAATAGCAAATCCAATAAAAGTCAATAAGACTACAATCAAATTAAAAACATTATTAATATCCATAACCTCAAGATTGATTAATATTTTTTAAGTATTATTGTAGTTAGATAATAAAATTAATTTCTTTTATATAAGAATTTCCTGCTTCATCCAATACTCTAATAATTACATTATGGTTTCCTGTCTTGAAATAAACTTTTTTGTAGCAAATATTATTCTTTAAGGTAGGACATAAAATTTTCCATCTTGGCCTTGAATCAGAATTGTCAATGTATTCAACAGCGTCGAAGTTTAATTCATTTATAGTTAAATTAAAATAAGCATATCTGCCAATTGTCCAGTTCCCAAATTTAGTTATTTTTGGAGATGTTGTGTCAACTTTTATCTTTGTTGATCTTGATTCGTCGATATTTCCTGCAATGTCTGTAAGTTTGAAATAATAAGACGTCCCTAAATTATTATAATCTGAAATATCTAAATTAGAAAAACATTCTTGATTTTTTCCAGAGGGGCAAGATAATGTAAATGTTTTTCCGCCGAGTATTAATTCTGTTTTATTCAAATTCTCTTCAGTATATTTAATATAAAAGTCGCTTCCATTTGTGTATCTATTACTTGAAGGTTTTGTCGAAGATATTTGAGGATCTTTTGAGTCAATGAAAAATGATGTTTGATTAAAAATAGTTTGTCCATTCTTTGAAGTTCCTTTAAATGTTAAATTGTGATTTCCATCACTAAAAATTTTTAATTTATTATAATTATTACAATTGATACATAAAGTTGACCAATGAGGTCTTGAATCTGAATTATCCATATATTCTATCTTGTTTAAGATTACATTTAAACTTAAATTTAAGTAAATTCTTCTATTGTTATAAATTTCTTCTTGAGGGGAGTTAATTACTAAAAATAAGGGTATAGAACAATTTTCCGTAGTCTGATATTCATAGATTGTCTGATTTTGTGAATTTGGACAGGACTCAGAATCATATTGCACTAAATATCGTGATTGATTCATCTTTCCCGACGGCAAGCAAGAAATATCTTGCCAATCTGTCCAACTATTATTTATTAAATTAGGAACACAAGTACAATTAGTATTATTAAATTCCCATTCTGTTTTATTTAATCCATTATTCCATAAATCACTTGAAAGATTTGTTATAGCATAACAATTTTTATAATTAGAGTCATATTGCACTCTGCTTCTATTCTGAACTTGTGTATTATTAACTAAACATCCCGCTTGATTTTGCCATGTTGTCCAATTAGTATATGAAAGAGTATAATTACAAAAATCACAAGAATTATTCAATTGTTGATATTCATAAATTGTTTTATTTTGATATTCTAAATTTCCTGTTGAAGAATTTATACATTTATTAAGGTCGTAAGAAATATTTATTCTGCTTTGATTCATACCATTATTTATTGTACAACTAATATTTTGCCAATTTGTTGAGGAAGTACTTATATTTGGTTTACAGAAGTCGCAAGTTTGATTTCTAAATTCCCAATAGGTTTTATTTTCTCCGTTATTCCATAAGTCCGACGGCAAATGAGTTATTGCATAACAGATATTATAATTTAAATCGTATTCGATTCTACTTCTATTTTGAATCATATTTCCATTGATACAAGAAGTTTGGTTTTGCCATTCTGACCATTTAACATTATTTAAATCTAAAGAAGAAATGAAAATATTTCCGTAAGATTCTGCATCATGATATGTCATCTCAATTTTATATTGATTAGTACTCTTGTCCCAAATTACTTCGGTTGCAAGAGGGGAATATACATAATTCAAGAATTTATCCGTTGTACCAATTTCTGAAGCACTTCCAGAATCTGTACTTATTCTCGTTGGATGAGAATATTGAAGAGCAGATACATGAACTTCTGGCGTTGAAGCAGAATTGAAGCCCATTGTCAGATTAATAGTGCTTCCACTCCCAATGTTTTCATCTTTATCTTCTTCTTGCATTCTAAGTCTCCATGTTGAATTTGCAGTTGTACCTTGTGTAGGTTGACTCCAAGGACCAAAATTAGAAAGACCTGTTGAAGCAGCTGTAGCATTAATATCACACCAAGGTAAGTAAAATTTCGCACCTTCTTTTGAATAAAGTGTAGAGAAATTTGTGTTTCCTACACTCGTAATATTTGCCCACTTATCAACACCCGTAGAGTTAATAAAAGTAATAATAAATTCCATATTTCCTAATAGAACTGTATCTCCTGCTTTTGCTTTTGCTTTTACCGTCGTCCATACACCATCCTTCTTATACTGAACATTCACTTTTTCAACTCCACTCTCTTGCACCCATCCACCGAATTTCATTAAGTAAGATTCAGCGTCGGTTCCATCACTCCACGATGTAATAAATTGTTCATGTTTTGTATTATTAAAATTTAATGTAGTAATCGAAGAAGTTGCTAATTGATTTTCAATATCTCTACCAATACCAGAATCAGTAATATTAAAACAACCAATCGCCGAAGAATTTTGTACATATATTAAATCTATATTTTCAACACTATCTTTCAATGGAAATTCCTTCAATGTAATTGTTGTTGAACTTAAAGGTCCGACAATTATTTTCTCTTGAGTTGGATAATACATTCCTTCAAAAGATAAATTAATTACTTTAAATCCGGGCATAACAGGTGAACTTCCATCGGCGATGAAAGTATCTTCATCGGTAGTCCATTTTAAATTTATTTTTGAAAGTTGGTCATCTGTTCCATCACCATCATTAGTAAATGTCGTTTTCAATCCAGTTATTGTTTCATCATTTAATTCGGCCTCTTGTCCATGAATTAATTTAAATTTTCCTTTACCAATAACAAACTCTACTGTCTTAATACCAGTTATATTTATTTTTTTAATACCAACATATGTTCCATCAATCAATCTCTGAGTTTCAGCAACTGAAAGTGCATTTGTAGTTTCACCATTAATATTTAATTTAACTGTTGAAGATCCTATGGAATTAATTCCAACTTCATAAAATTTTCCACCAACATTAATTGTTTTTATTTCTCCTTCAGATAAAATTATTGTTCCTGAAGCAGAATCGAGTAGATTCAATGTTGTATTTTTTGTTTCACTTAAAACAAAATATTTTTTTCCAAGCAAAGGTATCTCACTTGTTGTTAAATCACTCCAATACGGCTTATCGATAAATTCTAAAGTATAATTTAATACTTGCATTCCACCCGCAATTTTAACTCCAATCGTCGGTGTGTCTATTTTATAATCATTATCATCAAACATATTTAATGTCCAGTTTGCTAAATTAATTTGTTGCGTATAGTCAAACTCATCATTATCGTTGTCTGTATATGTTCCATCAGCTAAAAGTGTTGGCATTCCCTCATTTGGATATGTTGAAGTTATTGTTGATCCTATAACATCAAAAACACTGTAACTCAATTGAAATTTGGTATTCCCTTTTTCAAACTTAAAAAAATCTTCTCCAATATTTGGTTTAGGTTGACAATAATTACACTCTTCTGTTTGACGATATTGAGTAAAAGTTAAATTCTGAAATGTACCACAATTCTTTGAATCATATTCAATAAACGTATTACTTTGATTCATCTTATCATTTATTAAACAAGAAACATCTTGCCATCCCGTTAATGAAACATTAATTATATTTGGAATACAAATATCCTGTACACATGTTGGTGGACCAGATGCAGAACAATTTGGTGAATATCCTTGCTGACATGAAGGAATTGGACATCCATAACAATAAGTTCCAGAAACAAATTGACATGCATCATTTACATCTAAAGTGCCATCGTTATCATCATCTAAATCACAAGCATCTCCTAAAGAATCACCCTCATTATTGGTTTGATTTGGATTGTAATTAGACGGACAATTATCAACACTATCTAAAATACCGTCGTTGTCATCATCGGAATCACAGGCATTTCCTTGACTATCTCCATCTGTATTTTCTTGTGATGGATTATAAACATACATACAATTATCCACGGGGTCTAGTATGGAATCTGAATCATGATTTCCCCAACCTATTTGTCCCTTAGTGTAGGAAGAAGCCCATGAAGATGTGCTAAAACTACAACATTTCATAATAGAATCTTGAGTGCCTGAACAATAATCACAGTTACCATTTATGTATCCCCAACGAACTTCCCTACTACAGTCCAAACTATTATCACAAGTCCATGGACCTGGATATTCGTCATCAGCACTAAAAGTATGTAAGGATTCATGTGTATATGCATCGGATTCATGTTTATTGCAAATGCCAAGAACACAAAATTCATAATAAAATAAAGCAATTCTTGGAATATATTCTCCAGAACAAGAATAAGAAGAATCAGCATCAAGCAATCCAACATTTCTAACCATAAAAATTGGGTAAACATTTTCTGAATTACTCCAACTTGAAATATAATTGTTAAGTTCATCAATAGCATCACCATCACTATGAGTATCGTAAAAACCGATATTATTTAGGGCTTCATTCATCCAATCTCGACATTCACAATCATAATCATCATCGCTACAATCATTAGGATTTGAAGAAATTTTAGATAAATAATAGCCTGAACTAACATCTACATTGGCTTGGGATGGAGAATTAGTTTCTATCCAATCTCTTGTTTCTCCTATCATATTCATAGCATAGTTTATATCTGACTGAGACCATTTATTAGAAGAATCATTAACAAAAATGACTACAATGTAAGTGCCCCCAATTAAATAATCGGCAGTATCATATCTATAGGGAAGGGGAGAAGATTTACTTGTATATGATGCTGAAAATAATTCTTGTTTATCTCTTTTTATACTCAATTCTGTGGAGTTTATAATCTCTGATAAGTTTGGTTCTTCTAATTTGTCTATATTAAGAGATTTTCCAGAATCGAATTTTTCAATGATTTTATTATAGATTTCATCTATTTCACTATCTTTAAGATTAAGATTAAGTTCACGGTTTAAAACTTGTAAATAATCTTTGATATCACAAATCCCTATATTATTATACAATGAATAAATCTTCTCTTCCAATATTTTTGTATAATCTTTTTTTTCTTGATCAGTTAAAGAAATCTTTGTTAAATCTTCTAAATCAACTATATCTTTCTGAGGGTCGTAGGACAAACCGTAACAATTTTGATTGTTATCTAGAACATTAAAAGATTTTGTTTCTATACTCTGCGAAGGTTCATTAAAAGCTGAGACTAACATTAAACTAAAATAAAATAAAAAAAGGATTAGTTTGTATTTTGCCATTTTACTTTTTTCTTTTTAAAATTATTATTAGGAGAATAATAAGAATTATTGCGACAATTAAGATAGTAGGAATAATCCATGTAAGTGGAGTTTCATGTTCCAATATTTGACAACCAACACTTATAATCCACTCTCCATTTTGGCAATCACACATATTCAATTCCCAATTTCCCCCGGTATTTTTGCATACTACTTCGTCTGTAATGATAATGCATGAAGTTCCGTTCCAAACCTTTATTTGTTTTCCATTAACATATTCATTACAAACACATTCATATCTTGATTCTGCGTTTTCGGGGGAAATATATTGCCATTCAGCATTAGCAATTTCACAAGCAGATTGATTATTTATGGGGACTGTTTTTGCTGAAATAAAAAGTGTGTTAAAAAATAACCCAAAGATTATTATTAAAATAATTATCCCTATTTTCCCCATAGCTAAATTAAAAACTTCTTATTATTAAACTTATCCGTCGAGAATTCATCAAAAGAGAATAGTAACTTAAATCATCTTCCTCACAAACTTATTGTTTCTTCTTATGATAAAGTTCTAAAATGTAAATAAGATTTTCTTGCGACGAATAAGAATATGATAACCGAAATGGTTTGATGTAAACTTCACGGGTTCCTTTTCGTCCATATCGCATTGGTTTACCCGCTTCGGGATTAGTTTTTATCTTTTCTATTTTTTTAATTATTTTCTCTTTCATCAAATTATCTTTAATTTTAGAAAAAAACCCCTTGAAACTTTGAGCCCAGATAATTTCTACCATTTTTTCATTTCTTTAATGAAATCGTCAAAATCCATCCTTACACCTTCTCCGGCATCTATTTTCTTATATGCTTCTTCTGTTTTTCTCGCAAATTCTAAATCTTCTTTTAGTTTCTCATCAAACGCATCTGCTTTTTTCAGAATAATTTGATTTTTATTTTTTATAATAACTAACTTATCTCCTTCTTTCAAATCTTTTCTCATTTCAAGAGGAATTACAACCTGCCCCTTAGAACTTATCTTAGTTATACCTATTGCATCCATGGTAAGATTAATCTTACCACATATATAAATCTTTCTATCTAACTTTTTTCAAGAATTTTTTATACATCATCAAACCCAATTCAGTTACAATTCCATAAATATATTTTTTATCGACAAATTCGAATGCAGGGTTTTTTATTTTAATTCCTTCCGGAGCCTTATCCCAAACTTCGTTTAGTTTTCTGTTTTCCAAGGGAATTTTCTGTCTTGTGAATTTCCAAGAATCAGCAATAATATAAACAGGAATTTTCTCTTCTTTAGCAATCCTTGCAATAACTTCACTTCCAACCTTATTTATTATTCCATTTTTTAATAATGCATCTGCACCGAGAAAAACTTTTGTAACTTTTTTTGCTCCTTGTTCTTTTGACAGCGCAACTCCTACGGCGCTATCAACGAACATTGTAACTTTTATTCCTGCTTTTCTTAATTCTTCTGCAGTTTTTCTTCCCTGATATAACGGCCGGGTTTCAGTATTATAAACTTCAAATTTTTTTCCTTTTCTTTTTGCATAAATTAAAGCATTAACAACATTTGTAGAATGACAATGCGTAAAAATTACTTCGCTGTCTTTTATTAATTTGAAAACAGATTTATTAATTTCTTCCTGTGCAAAAGAAAAATGATTTAATATTTCTGTATAAGAAACTCCTTGTTCTGCTAAATCCAAAACATTTTCCATCATTGGTTCTGTTGGGCGGAGAGAAAGAAGTTTTCTTTTTGAGTTTTTTGTTGGAATTAATTGATAAGCGTTTAATGCTGCTTTCGCAATATCTCGCGCTCCTTGAATTTTAATTTCTTTAATATCTTTTGCTATTTGATTAAACTTTCTTTGATTACTCATTTGAACCTCTTTTTTGTATAAAAATAAAGGCAAGAACATTTAAAAAATATACTTATTTTAATGAACTATGTTAGAGATGATTGTCAACCCAAAAAGTGCTGAACAAGGTCCGTGGAAAATGTTTTTTGTGGGGTTGATTTATGGTTCTCTTTCCTTGCTTTTAGTCCATTGGTTTTTTTCCAAAGATTATACTTTGGCGAATGCATCTGGAATGATTGTTGTAGCTTTTACCATTATGTTTACTCTTCCATTTATGTATTATTTAATTAAGAATGAAGAGGAAGAAGATGAACAAGTTGAGGGATTTTTTAGCGTATGGAAAATTCACAGCGACGCTATTTATGCATTTATGTGGCTTTTTTTGGGATTAATAATCGCTTTCTCTTTTTGGCATTCTATTTTGAAAGACCCGAATTTGCTGAATTTTCAAATTCAAACTTTCTGCCAAATTAATAATCCTGGAGGCATTGAAGAATGTGTAGCAAAATATAGTTTTACTGGAAAGGCAATAGAATCTATGAGCAATATCGGAAGATTCATGTCCATTTTAGAAAATAATGTTTATGTTATGATTTTTACATTGATTTTCTCCTTGATTTTCGGGGCGGGTGCAATTTTCGTTTTAGTATGGAATGCTTCAGTAATTGCTGCGGCAATTGGAATTTTTACAAAATATCAAATCTCCGAGATACCAATGGGGATTTTAAGATATATGATTCATGGTTTTCCTGAAATCGCTGCATATTTTATTACGGCATTGGCTGGAGGTATTTTTGGTGTGGGAGCAATAAGAAACGGAATAAAAAACCAGAAATTTCTAAGAGTATTGGAAAATGTGGTGGTTTTATTATTTATAGCTATACTTATTTTGGTAGTTGCGGCATTTATTGAAGTATATGTAACTTCCAACATATTCTAAGAGAAGAAATAAATCTATTTTTACTATTTCTTTCTAGCAAGAAAAGAGAGTAATAAGGACGCGATTAACGAAATTCCACTTAAGCGCCAATTAACTTTCTTAAAAATACTTGTGGGAAAACTTAAATAATTAATCACTAACCACTGCATCCAATAAACTCCTAGAATATAAATTACACAAAAGAAGATTAATACAATAAAGAAGAGGTTAATTTGAAATTTAACAAGTTTATTGAATTTATTTATCTCCTTATTCTCTGTAATTTCAATAATTGCCTTGTGGAATAATAGAACAAAAATATAAAAGATTAATCCGCCAATAAAAAAGGGTTTTAAATTATAAAAATAAGTTACGCTAATCCAAAATGAAAGAAACACATAAACCGCAGTAAAGAATAAAAAATAATAAATTCTTTGAGGACTTATTTTTAACATAAATATATGGATTAATTACTATTTAAATAAATATCTTCCAATTTTATTCAAAGATTAAATTATAAAAACATTAACCTAATCAATTAATTCTTTCATTATTTCTACTATTTTTCCTCAAACCACAATCCTTATATAGAGATATTTTCTACATAAAATATATGGTAAAATTTGTTTGTAAAAATTGCGGATATCGATATGAATCCGAGTCCTTGGAAAAGAAAAAATGCCCTTATTGCGGGGAGATGAAACTTGATGTTGAACCAAGTGCGGAAGATTTAATCGAAGAGGAAGAGTTCTAATTTAAAATTTATAGATTCAAATTGGAATTTTTTGCTTCAAAATTTATGATTGAATTTTAAATTATAGTGAAAGATTTAAATCTTTCCCTAAATACTCAATAACAAACAAAGGAAAAATTAAAGTCATTGAGTATATTCAAAAGTCCTTGAACAAAAAAACTCAAAGATGATTAGATAAGATGGAGGAAAAAAGAGAGGAAAATCTTGGCTTAGAGAAAAACATGGCTGAAACAAGCAAGGAAATAGAAGAAAGGAAAGAAAAATTCGTCGATTTTATAAAAAGAAAAAAAGATTGGATATTTTATTTAATTTTAGCATTTGTAATTTATATTGGAATTTATATCCGAATGCTGAATATTCCAAAATTAAAAGATGTAACAACCGGGACTTGGACGCTTGGTCCGGATTTGGATCCTTTTCTATTTTTAAGATGGGCTGAATATATTGTCAAGAATGGAAGTTTAATGGTTCACGACGCCATGAGGTCTGTTCCGCTGGGTTACGATACTGCCGGAGAAATGAAATTACTTTCTTATCTAATTGCCTGGTTTCATAATATATTATCTGCTTTATCCTTGAGTGATAGTGTAACATATTCTGCAATTTTATTCCCTGTTTTCTTTTTTGCTTTAACAGCAATTGCATTTTTCCTTTTTGCAAGAAAAGTTTTTGACAAGGAAGAAAAAATAATTAAAAATATAATTGCATTACTTGCTACATTTATTTTTGTTTTAGTTCCTTCACTTTTACCAAGGACAATTGCAGGAATTCCTGAAAAAGAATCTGTTGCATTCTTTTTTATGTTTATGGCATTTTATTTTTTCTTAGAAGCATTTACTTCAAAAAACTTTAAGAAAAGTTTAATTTTTGGAGTTTTAGCAGGAATTATGACTGGATTAATGGCTTTAGTTTGGGGAGGTATGATTTTTGTATTTTTTACTATATCCACGGCAGTATTGATATATTTTATTCTTGGAAAAGTTGAACTTAAGGAATTTATTATTTATTCCACCTGGCTTTTTTCTTCTTTTACTTTAATGATTCCCTTTTCTACGAGATATACTCCGAGTAATTTGATTGGTTCTTTATCAACAAACTCTTCTATTTTAGTATTTTTAATTATTGGATTTGGACTTTTGATAATAAAATATGATTCTAAGTTTAGTATCAGAGAAAAAACTAAATTGCCTAAAGAATTATTTGCTTTGCTTGTTTCAGTTTTAATTATTTTAATTTTGGCTATAATCTTTTTGGGATTTAATTTTGTTTATGTGCAACTCTCGGACGCGGTTACTTCACTAATAAAACCAATTGAAACAAGATTTGGGTTAACTGTAGCTGAAAACAAACAGCCATATTTTCACGACGACTGGGAAGGAAATTTTGGACCGGTCTTTTTTAATATTCCTTTATACTTTTGGATGTTTTTTGTTGGCTCGATTGTATTATTTAATTATTTAATAAAAAATATGAACAAAAGAGAAAAAATTATATTGACTTCCAGCTATTTTATTTTTTTATTTAGTTTAATATTCAGTAAATATTCTCCAAACGGCGTATTTAATGGAACTAGTTTTATCAGTATATCTTTATATTTCATCGGATGGATAATTTTAATCTCAGCTTTCTTTTTTATTTATTTTAAGAGAAATAGCAAAGGTGAATTAAATATATTCGAGAGTTTAAGATTTTCTTATCTTTTATATTTTTTAGTTTTAACGTTGGGAATCATTGCGGCGAGAAGTGCAGTAAGATTAATGATGGTATTTGGAGCAATAAGCCCGATAGTGGTTTCGTTTTTAATTGTGAAGACAACAGAAAAATATTTTAAAGAAAAAGAAGAATTAATTAAATTCGTTCTGGGTTTATCTGCACTCATATTTATTGTATTTGGAATATTAATCTTAATTGGAAATCCTATTTCTTTCATTAGTGGAAAAGGATTTGGGGGTTATCTAAGAAGCGACATATATATTGGTGAGAATTATGCTCCTTCTGCATATCAATGGCAATGGCAAAAGGCAATGAATTGGGTTAGAGAAAATACTTCAGAAAGTGCTGTATTTGCTCACTGGTGGGATTATGGTTATTGGGTGCAGTCAATAGGAGAAAGAGCAACAGTATTAGATGGTGGAAACTCTATTGTTTATTGGGATTATTTAATGGGAAGATATGTCTTGACAGAACCAGATGAAAAAAAATCCTTGGAATTTTTATACACGCATAACGCGACTCATTTGTTAATTGATTCTACAGAAATAGGAAAATATACTGCATTTTCAAGCATTGGCTCTGATGAAAATTATGATAGGTTTTCATGGATTCCTTCCTTGTTTATGGATCAATCTAAAACTTACGAATCAAAAAATGAAACAGATTACTTATATACTGGAGGAACACAATTAGATGAAGATATAATTTGGAAACTAAACGATAATGAGATTATATTGCCTAAAAAAAGTGCATTTATTGGAGCGATAATTTTAAGAAAAGATAACAATAATAATTATCTTCAACCAGAAGGAATATATGCTTACAAAGATAAAACCTACAACATTCCCTTAAGATATTTATATATCGACGGGAAATTAAGAGATTTTAATTCTGGATTAGAATCTGGAGCTTTCATTTTTCCTAGTTTAAGTAGTTCTTCAGATGGAACGAATGTAAATAAAATTGGAGCCGCTTTATATTTAAGCAACAGAACTGTTAATTCTCGATTAGTCCGGTTATATTTATTTGAGGATAAATCAAATTATTTTAAAATTGTTCATAAAGAAGAAAATTTTATAACGAGCGAATTAAGAAATCAAAACATTGATGTTGGAGATTTTGTTTATTATCAAGGATTTCAGGGGCCAATTAAAATTTGGGAAATAAGTTATCCCAGGGATATAAAAGTTAATCCAGATTTTTTGAAAACCGACTATCCTAATTTAGAATTAAAACTGGCAAAGACCGGAGAATATTAAATGAAATGTAAAATAATTTTTGCAAAATCTTGGCTGTGCCTGTGCACAGACAGCGTTGAAGATTTTGCAAATATAGAAAATCTAGGATTTTCTATCTTATTAAATTTCTTAGAAATTTAAAATGGAAACAATTTTAATTATACCGCTGATAATTGGATTTTTCATAACTCTTTTTTTTATACCGTTTTGGATAAATAAGGCAAAAAAAATAGGGCTTGTTTGGGAAGATATGAATAAATTATCGCACCCGAAAAATATTGCCGGCTCCGGTGGATTAATTGTTCTTTTAGGTTTTATCAGCGGAGTTTTGTTTTATATTGCGATAAAAACATTCGTGCTTAAAACAAATACAACAACCGTTGAAATTTTTGCTCTGCTTACGACGGTTCTAATTGCTGGAATGATTGGATTTATTGACGATATATTTGGATGGGTTCATGGCGGATTATCTGCTAAGTTCAGAATTTTCCTGCTTTTTTTTGCGGCAATTCCGTTAATGGTTATAAACGCGGGAGAATCGACAATGATGGGAATTGAACTGGGATTGTTTTATCCTCTTCTTTTTGTTCCAATAGGAATTATCGGGGCGTCCGCAACATTTAATTTTCTTGCTGGATATAATGGATTAGAATCAAGTCAAGGGATAATAATTTTATCTGCGCTATCATTTATTCTTTGGAAAACTGGAAATAGCTGGCTTAGTTTAATTTTACTTATTATGATTTTTTGCCTGCTTGCTTTTTATATATTTAATAAATATCCTGCAAAAATCTTTCCGGGAGATGTTTTAACTTACAGCGTCGGGGCCTTGATTGCAATTACGGCAATTCTAGGAAATATAGAAAAAATAGCAGTATTCTTTTTTATTCCATATATATTTGAAACTGGATTAAAATGCCGGGGAAAATTAAAAAAACAAAGTTTTGCAAAAATAAATGGGGATGGAAGTCTGGATGTTCCTTACAATAAATTTTATGGGCTGGAACACATTGCAATATCTCTGCTGAAAAGAATAAAGAAAGATAAAAAGGTTTACGAGCAGGAAGTCGTTTTAGCGATTTCCATTTTTCAAATTTTAATAGTTCTACTCGGATTTGTTTTATTCAGAGGACAGATTTTCTAAATCAAAATGTTTAAAAAAATTTTATCAAGTGAATTAGGAAGCGGGGCAATCATATTATTAGTTACTATGAATATTTTCTGGTTTCTTAATCTTTTGTTTCATTTTTTTATGGGCAGATTATTGGGGCCGGAAGAATATGGAATTTTGGCAGTTTTAATGTCGGTATTTTATATTTATGGTGTTCCTACAGAAGCTATACAAAATTTAATATCTAATTATGTTTCAAAATTTAATTTAAAAAAAGAAGACGGGGAAATAAAATTCCTTATGCTCAAATCCCTTAAAAAAAGTTTTCAGATTTCCGCGGTTCTTTTTATTATTCTTTCTGTTCTATCTATATTTCTGTCAAATATTTTAAAAATAAATGTCTGGTTAATTTTATTTACAAATATCTTCATATTTTTATCATTTTCTCTTCCAATTGTTCGAGGGGTTCTGCAGGGAAGGAAAAAATTCAGTTTGTTAGGTATTGGCATGATTGCCGAATCAATATTGAAACTAACCGCGGCAATATTATTAGTTTATTTGGGTTTTGGTGTGTTCGGAGCAATATGGGGAATTATGTTT
>JBAZOZ010000019.1:0-14028 GCA_041648455.1 Candidatus Pacearchaeota archaeon
AAACGGATATATATATATATATTTCGATTTTAATAATGAAATCTCTTTTCATATTCTGGATGACTAAACCATTCTAAAATTAAGGACACTAATTGAACTTCTTTCTCAACAGTTATCATATAAATAAGTCTCCATCCTTGAGGTAAATCATACTTCCAAAGATTCTTTGCATCATATTTTATTATATACTCTTTGGGAATTAATCTTTTTGGAATTTGAATTCCAAAAAAGGCATTATTCTGTAAATCTTTTATCGCTCTCTTTATTGATTTCTTCAAAGGATCTTCCTCATCTAATGAATTAAAATTTTCCTCTAATCTTTCAGAAACAAATTTAACATCAGAGGGTTTAATCATAATTTAATCACTGGTCTTTTTGACATTAACTTTGCAAGCTTTGGATTCCAGATATATCCAACCGTTCCATTTCTGTCAAAGGCAATTTTGTTAATATTCTCTAAATAATCTAAGACAACAAGATAAGTTTGCCACATAACTTTCCTTGGCAATTTTTTCCATAAATCAGTTCTATTAAATTCTCCAGAATATTTTTCTATAGCCCTTTCTATCATTAATACAGTATCTAAGGTGGGAGACCTCATAAACAAATTCTTTTTTGTTTCAGTTTGCATAATTATTAATATATCAATTGATATATAAAGTTTTCTATATTAAAAAACATTCAATTCCCAAAACCGCAAACTTCTTAATTACTAACTTTCTTCTTCTAATACATAAATGACTGAATCTCTGATTCAAAAAAACGATGTTCGGAAAACTGAAAGAAAAACTAAAATCTTGGACAAAAAAGTTCTCAGAAAGCAAAGAAGAAGTTGTAGAAGCAAAACCTCCAATAAAAAAAGAAACTAAAAAAGAAAAAACAAAAACCTACGCTGAAGGTTTAGTAGAAAAAGCATTAAAAGAAAATTTAGAAAAAGAAGAATCAATAACTGAAACTAGAGAAAACAAATTTGATTCTGATATTAAATCCTTCTCTTTAGGGAGGGTGGGTGGGAAAGAACCAGAAAAATCCGAAGGCCTATTCTCAAGACTTACCTCAAAAATCACCAAAGTCAAAATATCAGAAGAAGAATTCGATGTTTACGGCGAAGAACTTGAAATGCTTCTCTTGGAGAACAATGTTGCATTGGAAGTTGCTGAAAAGATAATCAAAGAACTCAAAGAAAAAGTTATCGGACAAGAATTATTGAAGAAAGAAATTGAATCAGAAATAACAGATTCCTTCAAAGACATTTTAAGAAATATTTTAGTAGCCGCATTTTTATTGGAAGATAAAAGAAAAGAAAAAGATTCTTCAGAGCCGTATGTGATTTTATTTTGTGGAATTAATGGAACAGGCAAGACAACAACAATCGCGAAAATTGCAGAATATCTCAAGAAAAAGAAACTTTCTTCCGTATTGGCCGCAGCAGACACCTTCCGTGCCGCCTCAATTGAACAAATTAAAAAACATGGAGAAAAATTAGGAATCAAAGTCATCGCCCATGATTATGGAACAGACCCAGCAGCAGTAGGTTTCGATGCAATAAAATACGCAAAGAAAAACAGAATAGATTTCGTCTTGATTGACACTGCAGGAAGAATGCACACTTCAAAAAATTTAATGACAGAAATTGAAAAAATAGCAAAAGTCTGCAAGCCAGATTTAAAAATCTTCGTAGGAGAAAGCATAACTGGAAATGATATTATAGAACAAGTAAAAACTTTCGATTGGCATATCGGAGTTGACGGAATAATTTTAGCAAAAGCAGACATCGACGAAAAAGGCGGAACAGCATTGTCTGTAGGCTACATCACAAAAAAACCAATTTTATTTCTCGGCACCGGACAGGAATACGACGCAATTGAAGCGTTTGACAAGGAGAAATTTATACAAAAACTTGGACTTTAAATTTTTACGAAGTCAATGCGATTTTCGTAGGAGGTATTTCTGAAAATCGCTTCACAGGAACAAGAAGGGAAATTAAAAAAGAACCGCTTAGGTTCTTTTTATTTGATAAGGAGAAATTTATACAGAAATTGGGATTATAGAATTAAAATTCCCAAAACCACAAATTTATTAACTCTTCATTTACTTCTTTTTTCATGTTAGAACGATTAGGCGAAGTCCTTCGCAAAGCTGCAAATAGAATAACCAATGCAATCTTCCTAGATAAAAATCTCGTAGATTCAATTGTAAAAGATTTGCAAAGAGCGCTTATTGAAGCAGATGTAAATATTTTATTAGTAAAACAACTTTCTGATAAATTAAAAAAAGCTGCATTAGATGAAAGAATAAAAGGAATTGAAAAAAAAGAGCACATGATAAAATTGCTCCATGACGAACTTATTAAAATTCTCGGAGAATACAAACCATTAAAATTACAAACAAAACAAAATAGAATTTTATTTCTCGGATTATATGGTGCAGGAAAAACAACAACAATTGCAAAAATTGGAAATTATTTTCAAAAACGTGGGAACAAAGTCGCTTTAATTGGTTTAGATGTCCATAGGCCCGCGGCAAAAGAACAATTGAAACAACTCGCAGAAAAAAACAAATTAACTGCATTCGTAGATGAAAAAGAAAATGACGCTGTTCAAACTTGGAAACAATTTGAAAAAAAATTAAAAGATTATAATTTAATTTTAATCGACACAGCAGGACGTCATACATTAGACAAAGAGCTTGTAACAGAAATTTCCGCTCTTAATAAAATAATAAAGCCAACAGAAACAATTCTCGTTATGCCTGCCGACATTGGACAAGCAGCAAAAAAACAAGCAGAAGATTTCAAAGAACTATTGCAAATTACTGGAACAATTATAACAAGAATGGATTCAACTGCAAAAGCCGGAGGAGCATTAACCGCTTGCGCCGAAACAAATGCAGGAGTTTATTTTATAACAAATGGAGAAAAAATAAACGACATCGAAGAATTCAATCCAGAAAATTTCTTGTCAAGATTATTGGGCATGGGCGATTTGCAAACCCTAATTGAAAAAGTTCGCTCAGTTACCGATGAGAAAAGCCAAGAAGCAATGCAAAAAAAACTTCAAGAAGGAAAATTATCTTTAAGAGATGTTGTTGAACAAGTAAAATCCATGTCTTCCTTGGGGGGTTTCTCAAAAATAAAATCTATGATTCCGGGCTTAGGAAATGCAAAACTTCCAGAAGAAAAATTAGAAAGTCAGGAAGCAAAAGTCGCAAAATGGGAACATATAATAAAATCAATGACGCCTGAAGAAATTGACAACCCAGAACTTTTAGAAAAACAAACTTCCCGTATTTCCAGAATTGCACAAGGAGCAGGAGTTAACGGAAGCGATGTTCGTGGATTATTAAAGCAATACAAGATGCTTAATGAACTTGTAAAATCCAGTTCAAATATGGATTTAGAAAGCGGAGTGCTAGACCAAAAGCAAATGATGAAATTAGCGAAGAAGTTTGGGAAAGGAAAATTTAGGATGTAATTATTTATTTCTGTCTTTAAACCAATTGATTACAAGTAAAATAAAACTAACCAAAATAAAAAAACCAAATACAAAGGGAATTAAATAAATCCACAAATAGGAGTCTGGGGGTCCAGATAATGCAAGAAAAATCAATATTAATGATAATATAATAGCAGTTATAGATAACCAAAATGAAAAAGAAATTATTTTATTTTTATGAAGGTCATCACTACCAACTTTTAAGTAAACTTTACCGATGAAAAATAAGACAAAAAAGATAATTAGTGTTAGAATAAACCCTCCAATATCTTCCCAATAACTTGAAGAACCTCCAATCCAATCAAAAAACATAACTTGAAACGTTCCTAAAAAAAGTAACCCCCATCTAAAAAGATGATTTAGAATAGATAAAAAAAGAATAATAGTTAGTACAAAAGAAAGAATAATCCAAAATCCTCCTAAAATCTTATATTTTGAATTCATATATCCTTCAACTAAATAAACTATTTAAATGTTAACTTTCCATAGTGTTATAAAACAAGAAATATTTTAAGAAAATGTTAAAAAATTTTTAAGGAAGAAGTTTAGATTTAAAAAGATAGTTATGAAATTAAAGTTCCAGCATTGATTTCTATAGCCAAAAAATAAAATTCATCTCAGGGGCACTTAACTGCCCATTTTTGCAGAGTTTAACTCTATTTAATTTTGACTCCCAACTTTTTTAGTCAGTTTTTCTTATCATCGATAAAAAGTTAGAAATTATCGGGAGAACATTAACTTAAAGTTTATCATCCCGTGGGAACGTTCAACTTAAAAGATTTATGAATTTCGAGATAGAAAAATATATAAATAAGTAATCCCTTAAGATTACTATGAAAACTATAACCATAAAACTACCAGAAGAAGAAGCTCATGAGTTAGAAGAATTCATTAAAAATAAAAATTATCCTTCCAAGTCAGAATTTATTAGACATCTAATTATGGCAAGGCTGGACAAAACTAGAAAAGAAAAGATAGGATGGATGATGTTAGCTGAAAAATCTATGGATAAGATTTGGAATAATAAAAAAGACGATGAAACTTGGAGCAAATATTTATGATTGAACAAAAAGAATTATTACTAGTTCCTTTTCCATTTTCAGATCAATCAGGCAAAAAGATAAGACCAGTTATCGTAATTAGCAATAATGAATTCAATAAATATTCTGATGATGTTATTGTGGTGGGAGTTACTTCAAATATTTTGAAGGACAAGTATACTATTAATTTAACAAATAAAAACTTAGAAGAGGGAAAACTTTTCACAAACTGCTCGATAAAAATAGAAAATTTATTGAGGTTGGATAAGGAGTTAGTTATAAAAAAAATTGGCAAGATAAACAAAGAAACCATAAAAAATATCATTGATAAGGTATTTACAATAATTAATTATTAAATAACTTGTTTCTAAAATAAGTCTTAAAATTAATTAACAAAAGAAATAGACTCTAAAAAATTTTTAAGGAAGAAGTTTAGATTATAATTAATTATTTCTATCTTTTATTTCTAAAAACAAAATAAATTACAAGCAAAATTATAAAAATAACAACTCCTCCAAGAATGTAATAGATAGTTGAATTTCCTTTTAAATCAACCGAATTTTGATTATTTAAATTAGGAAGTAATTCAAACTTAACACTAGCAATTCCATTAACCGAATTTATATCTTCAACTGTAATAGTCATAGGAGTATCAATATCTCCACCATAATTAGAAACTTGTCCATTTATTAATGAAAATCCTCCTCCTGGTGTAGGAAGTGTAAACCTAACCTCATTATCTTTAACATAAGCAACTCCAAAAGAAACTTCTCTGCCATAATCCAATGAATTAAAATAAACTCTATCTCCTTCTTTAAGATTAAAAGTTCCTGGTATCCTATAATCTACTGCAATTACAAAACTAATCAAAAATAATATAGTAAAAGTTAAAACAATAACTCGATTATTAATCATAATTATTATAGAAGAATTCTTTTTAAAAACCTTTCCAAAAAGAGGTGATATCTCAATTCCTAAAATATTTAAACCATCTTTTTATTTTTACTAAATGCCAGCTCAAAAACTCAAACTTATCCAATAAGGAGCAGAGGCAAAATTTATAAATCCAAGAACCCCTCCAATATCATGGAAATAAAAATTGTTTTAGAACCACAAGAAGAAGGAGGATATACTGTATTCGTTCCTTCATTGCCTGGATGTATCTCCCAGGGTGAAACGGTTGAAAAGTGTATAGAGAATGTTAAGGAAGCAATAGAATTGTGGATTGAGCCGGATGAAAATGACATTATTATATACAAAGATAATGTAAAAACAGAAACAATTACGATATGAAACTTCCACAGATTTCTGGGAAAGAATTAGTAAACAAATTAAGAAAATTTGGTTTTGTTGTTGTAAGACAACGTGGTTCACACATAAGATTGGAAAGAAACATTAAAGATGAAACAATAAAATTAACAATTCCAAATCATAAAATAATCAAAAAAGGAACTTTACATCGAATTATTAAAGACGCTAAATTAATTCTGGGAGAAGTTTTTTCTTGAAATGCCATTAAAACTTATCCAGCAGGGCGCCGAAGCAAAAATTCTATTAGATGAAACTAATAAACAAATAATAAAAGACCGCATTCCAAAATCTTACAGAATTAAAATACTCGACGACAAAATTAGAAAACAGCGAACAAAATCAGAAACCAAATTGTTAATAAAAGCATCTCAAATTATCAATACACCAATTCCACAAGAATCAAAACAAAATAATTTTCAAATCACCATGCCCTTCATCGATGGAAAAAAGCTTTCAGAACATCTCGATGAATTTTCCCTTGAAAAACAAAAATCAATTCTAAAACAAATTGGAAGAGATATCGCAAAACTTCACGACGAAAATATTATTCACGGAGATTTAACAACATCTAATATGATTTTAGTTGAAAAATACAATGATAAATTTAATAAAAAAAAAATTAAATCCAACAAACAAATTAACAATCTTTCCAAAGAAAAAGAGGTGATATCAATTAATCGTGAGCGAAGCGAACCAATTATTTATTTCATCGACTTCGGCCTTGGCTTCTTCAACGGAAAGTTCGAAGACAAGGCAGTTGACATTCATCTTTTAAAACAAGCACTCGAAGCAAAACATTTCAAACACTGGCAGGAAATTTATCAATCTTTTCTTGAAGGTTATAAAAATTCAAAAAACTATGAGAAAACTATCAATCAATTAATCAAAGTTGAAAAACGAGGAAGATATAGGCATTAAACTTCTCTATTAAATAAACTTTAATTCTTAACGCAAATTTGATCGCAACAGATAACTCGCATCCATAATTAGATTTGAATAAAAATAGATGTCTAATTCAAAACACT
This sequence comes from Candidatus Pacearchaeota archaeon, assembly GCA_041648455.1. Taxonomy (GTDB): domain Archaea; phylum Nanobdellota; class Nanobdellia; order Pacearchaeales; family GW2011-AR1; genus JBAZOZ01. The sequence goes on from JBAZOZ010000019.1 coordinate 6,871, forward strand.
CAGTTCGAATAACTAACTTACAATCATCTTAGGTAGATTATTACATTAACAATCTTCTCGACGGAAAAATCTGCCAGGGACGATTTCGTAGTCAAAATAAATCTCACGAAGTGCTATTGCTAAATGTATGTCTGACTTTACACTTCAAGAATATTTAAATATCCTAAGATAATTATTCCTGTATGATTAAAATTTTCTCATTTTCAAAAAACAAATTAAAAGAAATAACTCCAGAAGAGATAAGCAAAGACAAAAAAACTCGTTACTGGATTGATATTTCTTCTTCAAATGCTGAAGAAATAAAAACTATAAAAGAAACTTTTAACATCCACCCGACGACAGAAGAAGATATTCTCTCAAATCAAACAAGAACAAAATACGAAGAATTCGAAGAGAACACCGCAATAATCTTCCATGGAATAAAAGAACTCGAAGCTACTAATATAAAAACATACAATCTTTCTTTCATACTTGGAGAAAATTATCTCATAACATCTCATCTTGAAAAAAACGAAAATATTGACCATCTAACTAATAATCAAAAAAAACTTGAAAGTTTAATGAAAAAAGGCGAAGGATACATCCTTCATTATCTTCTCGACAAAGAAATAGATAAATGCATGCAGATTAAAGGAATCATATACGAAGAATTCAAAAAGATTGAAAAAAATTTTATAAATAATTCTGGAAAAGAATTTCTTGGAGAACTTTTTGAAAAAGAGCTTACAATTCTTGAAATGAGGCAGGTTATGGAATCTCTGACTGATTTATGCTTGAATCTTACAAAACCTACCGATAATTATCTTGACAATGAATTGCTTCCATATTTCAGAGATATTTATGATCATTCTTTCAAAACTACCGAATCTCTCAAGAGTATGCTCGGAAGAATAAATGGTATGAGAAATGCGTATCAAACAATTATATCAAATAAATTAAACGAGACTATGAGAATACTGACGATGATTATGGCGATAATGATACCGCTTACAATTGTTACCGGATTTTATGGGATGAATGTAAGACTTCCATTTGAGAAAAATCCTGAAGCATGGATTGGAATTCTCGCAGTAATGGCAGGTGCATCGATAATTATGTATTTCTTTTTCAGAAGAATAAAAATAAGGATAAGATAATTAAGAAATCAATTAATCAAAGTTGAAAAACGAGGAAGATATAGGCATTAAAATTTATAAACTCCCTTAGTCTTTTATTACTATGAAAAGAGGTTATGTTCAAAACGAACTTTCTGAAGAAAGGACAGAATTATCCAACGAAAGAACTCTCCTATCTTATATACAAACTTCCCTTGCTACATTCGCATTCGCATTTCTTCTTCTAAAATTTTCAAGCGAAATACCTTCTTATACTTACATAGGAACTTTTTCTCTATTTCTAGGTGCAGTGTTCCTAGTGCTTGGAATTTTACAATACAAAAAAAGAAAAGATATAATTAAAAGATTTAAGGTATAGACCCGCCAGGAAGCTCGCACTTCCACTTTACTATTTTAATTGGTCAAATTGAAAATGCTCGTCGAACCTCTCGGTTCTCATCCTAGAAAAATTAGAACAATACAAAATGCTTTCAGCATTTTGATTATCAATAGCCCCACCAGGATTCGAACCTGGGTCTATGCCTATCTCTCGACCTTGCTCGATATCACCGAAGACAATTGTCCTCACGAACTCGTTCGACCAAAGGGCATCATACTTGACCACTATACTATGGGGCTCTAAGAATTAAACTTTCTGAATACTTTTAAAGATTTCTAACTTGACTAATCAAAAACTCTTTTATAATAAAGTTCTCTATTAACATCCTGTCTTTCAGGAAAAACTTTTCTAAATAAACTTGAAAAATCTCCAAAAAAATTGGACTTGTATTTTTCTCCAACCAAAGTTGCCGCCAATTTTTTATATTCTATACTCCCGTAAGAATTTGGCTTGAAAGAAGTTGAGGGAATAAATTCAGAAACCGATTTTAAAACATTGATATCATTTGGAATAACCGCCACCACCGGAACACCAATAGTATCTTCAATATCTTTAATCGAAATCTCAAATTCCTTTCCATAAACTTTGTTAATTATCAATCCAGAAATTGGTGTTCCTCTTTCTTTGGCCATCTTAACTGCCTTCAAAGTTGCTGCCATCGTCGGATAATCGGGAGTTGTAACCACAAGCAATTCATCAGAAGCATACATTGCGGCCAATGTCTCCTCATTCAAGGCAGGAGAAGAATCAATAAGAATAATGTCGTAATTATTTTCCAAAGATTTAAGTTTGTCTTTTAATTTCATTGCATTAATTTGATTATTTGCAAAAATCCCGGAAGGAAGTAAATGAAGTTTTTCTCCAATCTTATATATTGCTTGCGTGATATTTGCTTTTTTGCTGAGAACATCGTGAAGAGTTACTTCCGGATCAATAATATTAAAATGAATTCCTAAATTTGGTGCAGAAAAATTAGCGTCGACTAAAAGCACTCTTTTACCTAAACTGGAAATAGCATCGCCTAAAGCAACCACCGAAGAAGTTTTTCCAACACCGCCTTTTAGACTCAAAACACCAATAGTTTTAGCCATAGATATAAAAAATATTGACAATTTAAATAAGTTGTTATCGCGAACTTCTTATTGAAGTTTGTGAGACAGAAAAAACTTCAAAAGTATAGTCTTTTGAAGACTTTGAATGCAATGTCTTTCGAAGTCCCGAAAAATTTCTTATTTTTCGAGTCCCAGAAAATTTCCTATTTTCTGAGTTCATGTTTTCTGTATCACTATTTTTCCGTAATTATTGAGATATAAATTGAATTAATTAAAAATCAAAGAAAGCTTTAAAAAGAAAGTTTCATAACTCAAAATATGCCAGAAAAATCTGAAGATAAGAAAACAGAAACGCAAAAAAAGATATCTCAGTCAGAATTTGAGAAAAAAATAGTAGAACTTGCAGAAAAAGGTTTTACTTCTGAAAAAATAGGGGAAGAATTAAGAAGACAAAATATTCATCCAAAGGAATACCCTAAAAAGATTTCACAAATATTAAAAGAAAGAAAATTATACATTAATCCCGACTTAAAAAATATAGAAAGAAAATTGGAAAAAATAAACAAACACTACGAGAAAAATAAACAAGACAAGAGAGCAATACGAGAAAAAGTAAGGGTATTCGCACAGAATAGAAAACTCAAACATTATTTTAAAGTAGAATAAAATTCTTAAGTCTGTGCATCTTTTTGAAATTATAAAAGAGGGAAAATCTAAAAGTCCTTAAATATCCCAGGACTTTTAGATGCTCAAAATTTGAAACCACAAATTAAATATAAAAAACCGTACAATAAAATGTATGGTTTCAAATTTAGACATGTTAGAATCAAAAATAAAAAAAATTTCTGAAAAGTTTTTAGAGTTAACGCAGGAAAAAGAAATTTTAGTAATAAGTCACTTCGATACCGACGGAATAACCTCCGCGGCAATTATGATAAAAACACTAAAAAGATTAGACAGAAAATTCTCCATAAAGATAGTGAAAAGTTTAGATGAACAATTTATATACAATCTTCCAAAAGAAAAAATAATTCTTTTCTTAGATTTGGCGTCAGGATGTTTAGACTACATCGCAAATTCTTCATTAAAAAATATTTTTATAATTGACCATCACGAAATTCCAGAAGAAAAAATTATCTCAGAAAATATTTACATTCTAAATCCAGAATTAATAAACAAACAGAAAATCAGCGCTTCATGCCTAACTTATCTATTTTGCAAAGAAATAAATCCGGAGATAAAAAAATATTCCAAGTTAGCTGTTTTAGGTATGATTGGTGATTGTCTTGAAAAAGAAATAGATAAATTAAATACAGGAATATTAAATGATTCAGAAATAATCAGAAAAAGGGGATTGCTAATTTATCCGTCGACAAGACCTATAAATAGAACACTGGAATATTCTTCTTCTCCATATATTCCAGAAATAACGGGGGATGTAAAAGGGGTTTTGGAATTATTAAGGGAAATAAAAATCAATCCAGTAAATGGAAAATATCCCAGCATTCTTGAACTAGATGAAGAACAAATGTCAAAATTAATTACGGCGATAATGTTAAGAAATCCAAAAACAAAAAACAGCGAAATTGTTGGAGATATTTTTTTAATAAAAATGTTTAACCGGCTTGAAGACGCAAGAGATATAAGTGCTATGATAAATGCTTGTTCCAGATTGGGAGAAAGCTGGACTGCAATACAATTATGCATGGAAATTTCCAAATCCAAAAAAAGATGCGAAACAATTCACGCAAAATATAAGCAATTATTAATTTCCGGATTGAAATTTATATCGGAAACAAAAAAGATGGAAGGAAAAGGTTTTGTGATAATAAATGCCAAAGATCAAATCAAAGATACTATGGCTGGAACTTTAACAAGCATCCTGTCCAATTCTGCAATATATGAAGAAGGAACTGTGATAACAACCATGGCATTTGACGAAGAATCTGAAAAAATAAAAATATCATCGAGAAACGTCGGAAAAAACGGAAGAAATGTAAGAGAGGTTTTGGCAAATATAATTACACAAATCGGCGGAGAAGTTGGGGGGCATAAATTCGCGGCAGGAGCAATAATCGAAAAACAAAAAGAAGAAGAATTTATTAATTTATTAAAAAAGAATTTGGAAATTGAGATGGTGAAGATTTAAGTATACAAATATTTAAATAATAAATTATTTTAGCAGTGATATGGACAATGAAACCCAAACATTTGATAGGCAAGAGATTTTTGAAGAAATAAAACCATTACTTCTAACAGATTTTCAAGCACCAGAAAAAGTAAGAGATTACATGAGAACAATACTTTCACAAAAAGTTAGGGGAGAATATCAAAGATTTCAAAATCAAGAATATTCACCGGACAGACTAAAAAAAGCACTCGAAGGCAAAGAAGAAATCACAAGAGGATTAGTAAGTCATTTAATAAATAGAATTAATTTTATAAGAGAAGAAAGATTTTTACCTAAGGACTTACTCCCCTTTGATCTAACAAAAATGCATCAAATAAATTTACATCATCCAACCTATTCAGACTTCTCAGATTTTCCAGAGATATTTCTTTATGAGGTCCTTCTGGGATTTGATTAATCACAACCTTTAAAACCATATTAATTCTTTATTTTTTATGGAACTCGAAGAAGGATATATTGTTTTATGCACGGTTGATAAAATAGAAAAGACAAATGTATTTGTAAATATTGAAGGAAATGGACAAGGAAGTATAATTTTAAGTGAAATAGCACCCGGAAGAATCAGAAATTTAAGAGATTATGTTGTTCCAAAAAAGAAAATCGTCTGTAAAGTTTTAAGGATAAGGGGAAACAATATTGAATTATCTTTAAGAAGAGTTTCATTAAAAGAAAGAAAAGATATATTAGAAGAATATAAACAGGAAAAAAGTTATTTGAATGTATTAAAAAGCGTTCTTGGCGATAAAGTAGAAAATATAATCAATAAAATAATTGAGAAAGAAAGACTCTATGATTTTCTGCAGAATGCAAAACAAGAACCAGAAAAACTTGAATCTCTCGTCGGAAAAGCAGATTCCGAAAAGATATTAATTATATTAAAAAAAGAAAAGCAAAAGAAAATAACATTAAAAAAAGAAATTTATTTTACAACAAAAGAACCAGATGGGATAGAGATAATAAAAAAGATATTAAAAGAAACTCCAGAAATAAAAATAGATTACATCGCTGCAGGAAAATATTCTATAAAGATAGAAAGCAATGAAATAAAAAAATCCGACGCTAAATTAAAAGAATTTCTAAACGAAATTGAAAAAAAAGCTAAGAAGATGAATGCTGAATTTAGTGTAAAGGAAAAATGAAAGACATAAATAAAATAATCGAATATTGTCCTGGTTGCAGACAAAAAAGAGCATTTGAATATATTGGAAATTCAAAATATAAGATTAGATTAATAGGAAAATCAAAATCCGAAGTAATAAAAACCAATGAAAAAATTACGTTGGGAAAATATAGTTGCACTAAATGTGAATCAATAATTAATAGAGGATATACAATTTCTTAAAATTCAAGAAAATGAAACTCAAATATTTTATAAAAGATAAAAAAAAGATTTACACCTTAAAAGATTTTGCCGATGGTAAAGGGACAAAAGATGCTCATTATAAATTCATTCACCTTCGATCTAAAAAAGAGAATGAAAATGCTCAAGATTCAGAATAAATTCTTCTGTGATATTTCTTTTTTCACAATTTCCATATCTTTCTCCCATTCTTCTGTCAAAGCTCGATTATAGATTATCGCCGCAGGGTGAAATAATGGAATTAGTTTAATCTTCAAATCATCAATTTCGATCATTCTAACCTTCCCATGAACCGAAGTTATTCCAGGTTGTTTATCCATTTTATCAACATCACATTGAGCAAGAAAAAATTTAGTCGCATAATTTCCCAAAGAACATATTACTTTCGGTTTTATTTCTTTAATTTGTTTCAACAACCAAGGTGTATGTGCTCTAATTTCATCCGGCAAAGGATCTCTATTCTCTGGAGGCCTACATTTCAATATATTCGCAATATAAATATCATCAGAAATTAATCCTACCTTCCCAAGCAATCTATCTAAATTTTTTCCAGCAGCACCAACAAAAGGCAATCCTTGTTCGTCCTCGTTTCTTCCAGGTGCTTCTCCAACAAAAAGAATGTCTGCATCCAGATTCCCACGACCAACAACGATATTTTTACAATTCTTAAAAATCTCTGTATTTTTCACAAGCTCAACAACGTCAACTTCTTTCATAAATATTAATATAAATAGTATATATAAAAATTTATCTCACAACATATTTTCTAAAAATAAAAAACAATCAATAAAATATCTCACAACCAACGTCCCCTTCCTTCCCAAAAATTAAATTCAAGAAATTATTTCTTTTTCTTTAAACTAATACCCGCACCAACGATTACTGCTATTAATACAATTGCAACTATCCATATCCAAGCATTACTTTTCTTAGCCGGAGTTGCTCCCTCTGTTCCAGCACCAGGAGCCACTTGTTCTCCTGTTGTTGATACTGCTCCTTCACCGACAGGAATTGCTTCAGAAATTTTTGTAACACTAACATCTGCTTTATTATTCGCTATA
>JBAZOZ010000020.1:0-13839 GCA_041648455.1 Candidatus Pacearchaeota archaeon
AAGAATTTACATTCCGAGGAAAGACAATAGAAGAGCTTAAACAATTGGAAGTAAGAGAGTTTGCTAAGTTTTTAAGAGCGAGAGAAAGAAGAACTGTTTTAAGACAATTCAGCGATATTGAGAATTTTATTAATAGGGCAAAGCAAAAATCTGCAAAAAACAAACCAATAAGAACGCATAAAAGATATCTTGTTATTTCCCCCCAATTTGTTGGTATGAAAATATTTGTTCATAATGGAAAGAATTTTATTCCCGTAGATGTAACTGGGGAAATGCTGGGACATAGATTAGGAGAATTTGCTCCTACAAGAAGTAAAGTTAAACATGGAAGTGCGGGTATTGGTGCAACAAAAGGAACCAAATCTAAAGCGAAATAAAATGAAAAAAATAAAATTTTTTACTTCATTAAAAACGGGAAATTTTTAAGATGGAAAAAAATTATAATCCGGAACAGAAAATGGGAAAGACTATGAATAAACAAAAAGTAGTAGAGAAAATAAAAATTATGGATGCTCCTAAAGAAAAAACAGAAATCAAAACTGAATCTGAAGATACAGAAATCAAGAAGATTTCTGTCCCTGAAACTTCAAAAGAAGCACAAAAAGTTTCAGGAAAAAAGAAAGTTGAAAGAGTAAAAAAAGAAGAGGCAGTTGTGAATGCAAAAAGTTTGCCAATATCAACATTGTTTTCAATTGCACTCTGCAAATTTATCAAGGGAAAGAAAATTGAAAAAGCCCTTGTTGATTTGGAAGAGGTTTTGGCTAAAAAGAAAGCAGTTCCAATTAAAGGAGAATACGCCCACAAGAAAGGAAAAAGAATGACGTCGGGAAAATACCCAAAAAATGCAACAGAATATTTTATTAAACTTATAAAAAGTTTGCAGGCAAATTCAAATTATAATGGTATTGAAAATCCGATAATTGTCGAGGCGATTGCGAACAAAGCGTCGGAGCCTTACGGAAGATTCGGCAAAGTAAGAAGAAAAAGAACGCATGTCAGATTAGAAGCGAGGGAGAAGAAGAAATAAAATGGATGAAAAGAAAATAATAAGATTAGGTGTTTGTTACAATAATGACGAAAGCGATTCATTTGATATATATAAAGATGGTAATCCCGAAAGAATATTATGGTCACAGACTAGTTTAGAATTAGGTCATATATTTTATTGCAGCTTATTAAACGGAGAACAATCAAGGGAAGAATATGAAAAAGCAGATTTAATAGAAATCATCCCTCTTGAAGGTATTGGAACAAGACCTGCAAAACCAGAAGAATTAGGGGGATTAATTTCAGCAATAGCAGAAACAGTAGGCAAAGATGTTCTTTTAAAATTCAAACCAAAAAAATTAGAGGAAATAAAATAAAATGGAAGAAAGAAAAATTGTCAAGTTTAAAAAAGATGAATTTGAAATCAAAGAATATATTAAGAAAAATCTTGGAAAAGGAAAAGTAAGCAAAGTTAGAATTGAATATACTCCGCTTGGAGAAAAAATTGTTATATCTACAAGCAAGCCAGGATTAGTTATTGGGAGAAGGGGAGAAAAAATTGAAGAGCTTACAGATATTTTAAAAACGCGTTTCAAACTTGAAAATCCGCATATTGAAATTGATGAAATTATGAAACCAGAATTGGATTCTCAATTGATGGCAGATGAAATTGCAATGGGATTGGAAAGATTCGGGCCGTTGAAATTTAAAGTTCTTGCTTACAGAACATTGCAGAAAATAATGGAAGCTGGCGCGTTAGGAGTGGAAATCAGATTAAATGGAAAACTTCCAAGTGCGAGGGCAAAAGCATGGAGATTCGCTCAAGGTTATTTGAAAAAAACAGGAGACCCCGCGAAATTAGTAGATCGGGCGCAGGCAAGAGCAGAAACAAAACCCGGAACCGTTGGAATTAAAGTAAGCATATTAAGACCCGACGTTATACTCAAAGATAAAATAACAGTTGATGAAGAATTACTTTCAAAATTAAGAATGAATTCAATTGAAGAAGTTAAAGAAGAACCGATAAAGAAAATTAAGAAAATAATTAAAAAGGTAAACGAGAAAAAATAAATGGAAAATATAGAAATTCATTTAACAAAATTTCAAGGAGAATATGTTGGATATAGAATTAACTACGGAAAAGAAAAACTCTTAGGCAAGACAATAGAAGAGGCATCATCAAGATTAACAGAACTTCTTGGAAGAATGATAATGAAACATAAAATAGAATATAGTCTTGAAGAGAAACCATCTATTGAAATAGATATTAGAGAACTTGGTTTAAGCAAAGATATATGGCAAACATTTAATCCAATTAAAAATGCACTTAAATCTTACACTAGATAATCATGGCAATACTTAAAACAAAAGAATTAAAAAAAATGAGCAAGGAAGAAAGAGAAGGAAAAATCAAAGAATTAAAAATGGAACTGGTAAAATCTAGAATTAATGCTTCAAAAAATAAAGGCGCGAGAACAAGAGACATTAAAAAAATTATTGCTCGAATTATGACACTCAACAACCAAAAACAAAATTTGGGGGTTGAATAAAACAAATATGGAAATATGTCCAAAATGCGGTTTGCCTAAACAGGCATGTGTGTGTGAACAGATCGTCAAGGGCGGACAGAGAATACATATAACAACAGACAAGAAGCGGTACGGTAAGATAGTAACTATCGTGTCGGGGTTTGACAAAGGAATCGAACTGAAGAAAATTGCTAAGGCTCTGAAAAATGAGCTGGCTTGTGGAGGAACATTCCATGAGGATAGCGTTGAACTTCAGGGAGATCACACAAAGAAGATAAAACCAATTTTAATAAAATTGGGTTTTGACGAAGAATCCATAGAGTAAAAAGAACCCGCTGGTTCTTTTTGAATCTCCTCAAATTGCGGGACGGCGATTTTCAGAATTGCCTCCGACGAAAATCGCGGAGAAGAACTAGGGAACAAAAACACACAAAACAAAGAAAATGGCAATAAAGAAAAAAGCAGAAGTAAAAGTTCAAGTGGAAAAAATATTAGTCGGAGCTGAAAAAAAGATAAATCCACGAGGAAGAATTTTCGAAGGAAATGTAATTAAGAAATTTCCAAAAAGAGTAGTTATACAATTTGAGAGAACAGTTTATGTAAAAAAATATGAAAGATATGCCAAGTCAAGAACAAAAATTCATGCACGCCTGCCAGAAAACATGGAAGACAAAATTAATATTGGAGATTTAATAAAAGTTCAAGAATGTCGTCCATTGAGCAAGATTATTCATTTTGTTGTCGTGGAAAAAGTAAAAAGCAAGGGGGAAGAAAAATGAAAACTGAAATAAAATTTGATAGAAAAAAATTGAATTTGGAAGAACTTAACATAGGAGATATCTTAATAGACAATAGAGGTAAAAGAGAGTTAATTACCGGCAAATCAAATGATAAAATATGTACTCTGAGTCGACCAACTCGGGGTGATTATTATAAAAGAATGTTTATAATAAATCGAGAATATCGAGTAAATAGTCCGGATGGAGAATTTTCTACTACCTTAAATATTAAATTAATTAGAGGGGCTTGTAGAGACTTTGAGTTATATAGCAGACGTTTATCGGAGGCGGGAATATGAAAGCAATATCAGCGAGGGGAACAGAAGGATTGAATTTAGGAGCAAACATGATTGCTTCTGACAATAGCGGAGCAAAAATTGTTAGATTAGTTGGTGTTAAAAGAGCAAAAGCAAAGAAAGGAAAACAAGTTGCTGCAAAAATTGCGGATTGGGTTAAAGTTTCTGTTAGAAAAGGAATTCCAGATATGAAAGGAAAAGTCTTCGATGCTGTAATAATTAGACAGAAAAAACCTTATAGAAGATTAACTGGAGAGAGAATTGCATTTGAAGATAATGCCGTCGCAATTTTGAAAGATGAAAAAGGAAATCCGAAAGGAACGCAGATTAAAGGAGCAATTGCAAGGGAGGTAATGGAGCGATGGCCGTCGGTGGCGAAAATCGCGAGCGTGGTATATTAAAATGAAACATGAAATAAGTATAAATTTAATTAAAGAATTATTAGATAAGGAAACAAGAAATTATTTGATAATGAGACAAATTTGTATGGAAAGAATAAAGAGAATTAGTATAATATTAAGAGAGAGTATAATTGATGGGGATAGATTATCTTTAGAACTACAAAAATATCATAGAACAAAAGAAAGATATTCTAGAATTTCTGGAGAAGAAAATTCTTTTTCAGAAGCAGATGAATACATTGGCATGAGAATGAGGTTAACAAATTAAAATGAAAAAGAAATTTAGTAAACATTGGATTTCAAGCAAACAGCCTCGGAAACAGAGGAAATACAGAGCGAATGCTCCGTTGCATTTGAAAAGAAAATTCTTGAGCGTGAATTTATCGAAGGACTTAAGAAAAAAATATGGGAAGAGAAATCTTCCAGTAAGAAAAGGAGATGTTGTAAAAATTATGGTAGGAAAATTCAAGAAAAAGCAAGGAAAAGTTTTGAATGTGAAGACAAAAACGGGAAAAATTTATATTGAAGGGATGCAAGTCAAAAAACAAGAAGGAAGCAAAGTTAATGTTCCATTCCGAGCACCGAATTTACAAATTATTGAATTAAATTTAGATGATAGAAAAAGATTGAAAAAATTAAATGAAAAAAAAGAAATGGAAATAGAAAAATCAGATTTAAAAGAAGATAAGGAGGAGAAAAAATGACAAGAACAGAACACTATGGAGATTGTACTATTTATCAATCATTAACTAATATAAGACCAGAAAGTGGGATATGCACTTGTGGTTATGGATTAGATTATTTAAGAGAAACTGGGGGAGATACCTTACATTTATATTCGGAAGAACTAAAACAAAAAATGGAAAAAGAAATGTTAGATCATCCAGTTAATCCTGAAAGTTTAAATTTATTAAATAAAATATTTGGAGAGAAAAAGTGAGTCACCTGAAAAGACAGGAAGTTCCGAAGAGCTGGCCAATACATCGAAAAGGAACAACATATGTAGTGAGAGCCAATTCAAATATGAATAATGGAATTCCTATATTGATTATTTTAAGAGACATCTTGAAAATTGCACAAAACAGAAAAGAAGTGAAAAGAGCAATTCATGATAAATCAATTTTGGTTAATACAAAACCAGCAAGAGAAGAAAAAAACAGCGTTGTTCTCTTTGATACAATAACTATCGTCCCATCCAAAAAAAATTATGTATTGGAATTAAATGAAAAAGGAAAATTCGCTTTGAAAGAAATAAAAGAATCAGAATCCTTAAAAAAAGTTGCAAAAATTGTTGATAAAAAAATTATGAAAGGAAAAAAAGTACAGCTAAATTTAAGTGACGGAAGAAATTATCTCTCCGACGTTAAGTGCAAAGTTAATGATTCTGTTGTTGTAAATTTAAAAGATAAAAAAATAGAAAAGTGTTTGGAACTAAAAGAAAAGTCAAAAGCATTTGTTTTTGCCGGCAAGCATTCTGGAATAAATGGAATAATAGAAAATTTGAATTTGGAAGGAAAAATAGCTAAACTGAAAACAAAAGATGGCGATGTTAATGTTTTAATTAAACAAATAATGGTGGTGGAATAAAAATGGGACAAGAAAGAAATATGAATTTAGTTAAAGAACTATTAAGCAAAGAAACAAGAAATTATTTAATAATGAGACAAATTTGTATTAAAAGACAAAAAAGAATTTATGAAATTTTAGGAGAAGAAGTTAATGTAGAAAAATTAGGTTTGGCACTTGCGAAGTATGATAAATCAAAAGAAAAATATGCACAAATTTCTGAAATAGAGAATCCATTTCAAGAAATAGATGAATATATCGGACAGAAAATGAGAATGAAATTAACAAAATGAAAAAAGAAAAAACAGAAAACATTATGAGAAAGATAAAAATTGACAAAGTTGTTTTAAGCGTAGGTGCGACTGCGCAAGAACTTGAAAAAGGAGTTAAATTGTTAAACTACTTAACTGGAAGAAAAGCAGCCAAGACGAGATCACGAAAAAGAATTCCTTCTCTTGGTGTAAGGCCTGGTTTAGAAGTTGGTGCTGTTGTTACAATAAGAAAAAATCCAGAAGAGGTATTAAAGAGAATGCTCGCTTCGGAAGATAATCAATTGAAAAGAAAAAAAATCTCTGAAAATAATTTCTCATTCGGTATAAAAGAATATATTGAAATTCCCGGAGTTGAATATCAAAGAGATATTGGAATTATGGGGCTGGATGTCACGGTTGTATTTAAGAGAACAGGAAGAAGAGTCAGATTAAAAAAAATAAAACAAGGAAGAATTCCGAAAAGGCAGATTATTACAAAGGAAGAAATAATTAAATTTATGGAGGATGAATTCAAAACTGAATTTTTTTAAGATGGAAGAAATTGAAAAATCCCGCGACGGAGAAGAAGTTATTGAGAGTAGAAAAAATGGGATAATTAGAACAATAAGTAGAAATTATAAATGGGATCTAAATCATCCAGCAATTAATGTTAAGGAATATACTGAGGGATTTCCAGAAGGAAGACTAGTTAATTTGTTTACTATAGCCCAACACCAATATTATTTCTATAATAATATATTAAATCAAGCCGAAATACCTGAGGCAGCAGGAATTATTTGAAATGACAGCATCAGATTGGAAAAAAATACTGAAACAGCTCAAAAATAAACCAGTGGTCAGAGATAAGTTTATCAGAAATAATAAACCAAAAGATAGAAAAACTGGAATTGCTGCACGAAAATGCGAAAGGTGCGGAAGATTTGGAGCCCACATAAAATCATACGGATTAAATTTATGCCGACACTGCTTCAGAGAAGTTGCTGAAGAAATCGGTTTTACTAAATATAGTTAAAATGATATACAGATTAATTAAAAATAAATTATTAATAAAATATAATGAAATGAAAATTAAATATAAACAGAAAGAGATAGAAAAATTAAGAGAAACTAGAGAACAAAAATTAGAGCAAATATTTAGAAATCTGCATGAAGTAACTCAAGAGTACGAAATAGATGAAAATCTTTCTCAAGAAAAAGTAAGTGAGTTAAGAGAAGTTACTGGTGCATATCAAAGTGTATATGAACGTTTAAAATTAGATCCAATTGAAACTTGTCGTTTTCAAAGAGCAATAATCAGATTAAAAAATATAATCGGGAGTGAGGTAAAATGAGTCAAGATGTCGTCGCTGATGGATTGAATATGATTAGGAATGCTAACAAAGCGAAGAAAGAAATCATAGAGATAAAGAGAATTTCAAATTTGCTAATTGAGATTTTAAAGATAATGAAACAGAAAGGCGCAATAAAAAAATATAAAATAAATGCGAGAGAAAAATCTGTCGAAGTTACAATTGGAGAATTAAATGATTGCAAAGCAATAAAGCCAAGATTCACTGCTAAAATAGAACAAATTGAAAGATATCGAAGAAGATATTTGCCGGCGAGAGACATAGGAACGATTATTATTTCTACAAACAAAGGACTTTTAACACACGAAGAAGCTTTTGAAGAAAATATTGGAGGAAGCTTAATTGCTTATTTTTATTAAAATGATAGAAAACTTTACGGAAAAGGAATTAAGAATGCGCACATTGGAGTGTTTGAATACTGCAGTACAGTCTTCGTTACATTACGATGCATTGGGAACACAATTTGATATATCTATAGTAAATACTAATTTAGAAAAATATGAAAAAATTTATCGACCAATTATGATAAAAAAGGGAATTGATGCTTTAATATATGATAAGAAAGTAAAGACAATTAAAAATAAGTTGAATAAAGATCATTCTCCGAAGAGGATGGAGTGGAGATAAAATGAAAAAATTAAAATTTTTACCTCTTAAATTCAGAAGAAATTCAAGATGAAAAAAGAAATTTTTCAAGAAATTGAAATTCCCGACGGAGTGGAAGTGAGCATAAAAGGAAGTGAAATAATTGTAAATGGAAAAGAAGGGGAAAATAGGAGAGATTTTGCTATGGGAAAAATCAAATTAGAAAAAAAAGACAATAAAATATTCATTGGATACAAAAATTCAACGAAAAAAGAAAAGAAAATGATAAACACAATGGAAGCGCACATAAGAAATATGATTAAAGGGGTTCAGAATAAATTTGAATATAAGTTAAAAATTTGCTTCAATCATTTTCCTATTAATGTAAATATTGAAGGAAGAAAAGCCGTCGTTAAAAATTTTCTGGGTGAAAAAATAGATAGAAAAATTAAGATTCCCGAAGGAGTTGATGTTAAGGTGGATAAAGAAATGATAATAATTAAATCTATTGACAAGGAAAAGGCCGGAGAAGCTGCTTCAAATCTTGAAAAAGTGACACAAATAAAAAATAGAGATAGAAGAGTTTTCCAAGATGGAATTTTTATTACAGCCAAAGCGGGAAGGGAAATTTAAGATGGCAAAAAGAAAATTCTTGAGACGAACATCTAGTTTACATTTAAAACTCGGAAGGAAAAGAAAGAAAAAACAAGTCTGGAGAAAACCTACCGGAAGGCATAATAAGATGAGAGAAAGACGAAAGGGATATCCCGTAATTGTCAGTATCGGTTACAGAACAGAAAAAAAATCAAGAGGGGAAATTAATAACAAAAAACCGGTGAGGATAATGAATATTAAAGATCTTGAAAAATTAGGAAAGGAAAATATTGCAATAATTGGAAAAATTGGCATGAGAAAAAAAACCGAGATAATTAAAATTGCAAAAGAAAGAAATATTGAGATTGCAAATAAATATTTTGGAAAAATAATGGAAAAAGAAAAGAAAGCAAAAGCAAACATTACTTCTGAAGAAGCAAGAAAAATAATTGAAGATGCAGAAAACAAAAAAACGGGGGGAAATAAAAAATGAACCTCCGTAAGAAAAAATCTTTGGCTGCGAGAACATTTAATGTTGGAGAAGGGAGAATCTCTTTTGTAAAATCGAGATTAGATGAAATAAAGGAAGCTATTACAAAACAAGATATTAGAGATTTACAAAAGAATGGTGCAATAATCATTAAAGAAAAGAAGGGCAGAAGAAAGGTTACAAAAAACAAAAGTCGAAGTCCGGGAAATATTAAAAAGAAAGTTAATAAAAGAAAAAAAGAATATGTAATAATAACAAGAAAATTAAGAAAATACGTCGGGGAATTAAAGAAACAAGGAAAAATTTCCTCTGAAGATTCGAATGAAATTAGAAAAAAAATAAGGAACAGAGAATTTAGAAGTAAATCGCATTTAAAAGAAAATATTGGAGAATTAAAATGAAAATAAATTTAGGAAGAATTCAAAATGAATAAAGCAGGAGTAAAAACAATCAAAAGGAGAAGAAGAGAAAACAAAACAGATTATCTTAGAAGATTAAAGTTGTTGAAAAGTTGGAAACCAAGAATAGTATTTAGAAAAACCAACAGATATTTTATTGCTCAATATGTCACAAGCAAAGAAGCACAGGATAAAATAGAATTTGGAGTTAATTCAAGAATTTTGCTGAAATATGGGTGGCCGAAAGAAGCCAGCTTGAAGACAATTCCCGCTTCATATTTTTTGGGATATTATTTTGGCAGGAGAATAATAGCAGAAAATCTTGAAGAGCCGATTATTGATTTTGGCATGACACAAACAATCCATAAAAATAAACTTTATGCTTTTATTAAGGGACTTATTGATTCTGGTTTGAAAATATCGTGCAAAAAAGAAGCTTTTCCAGATGAAGAAAGAATTAAAGGAGAACATCTTAAAAATAAGATAAAATTTGCAGAAATTTTAAAAAAAATTTCTGCCTCGACAAAACTAGGAACACAAGATTTTGCCGATATAGAAATTAAATCAAAAGTAGACAAATTATAAATAAGATGGCAATAAAAAAATCAACTGAAGAAGAAATAGAAAAACTTAGCCAGGACCTTTTGGAAAAAGAAATAAACAAGGAATTAGAAGGAAAAACTCAAAGAGAAATTGATAAATATATGAAGGAGAAAGAAAAACTTAAAAATGAAATAGCGTCGTGGGTTCCGAAAACAAAACTTGGCAGGGAAGTTAAATCTGGAAAAATTAAAAATATAGATGAAATTTTAGACAGCAAGAGAAAAATTCTTGAGACGGAAATTGTGGATTCATTGCTCAATCTTAAATCTGATTTGCTTTCAATTGGACAGAGCAAAGGGAAATTTGGTGGAGGAAAAAGAAGGGCTTGGAGACAAACGCAGAGAAAAACAAAAGAAGGAAATGTTCCAACTTTTTCAACAATGGCAATTGTTGGCGACGAAAAAGGACATATTGGAATTGGAGGAGGAGAAGCAAAAGAAACTCTTCCGGCTAGAGACAAAGCAGTAAGAAAAGCTAAGTTAAATATAATAAAAATTATCAGAGGAGACGGGGGTTTTGATTCTGTTGGCGGTGGAAATACTAGTCTTCCTTTCAAAGTTGAAGGAAAATCTGGAAGTATTAGAATTACTTTAATTCCTGCTGCTCCGGGTACTGGAATAGTCGCTGGTGGAGAAGTTAAAAAAATTTTAAAACTTGCAGGAATACAGGATATTTATTCTAGAACCGATGGAAGAAAGAGAACAACATTTAATTTGGCAAAAGCGACAATTGATGCTTTGAAAAAAACAAATCCGAAGGTTTATGGAGGAAGAAAATGATTACAAAATCTAACTCGGTCATTGGAAAAGAATTGATTAATGATTCGCCATTTCCAATAACCTTGCTGTGCCTACGCACAGACAAAATTAAAGATACAGAAAACAAAAGTTTTCTGTCCCAATTCAAAACGAGAAGTTTTGAAGGTTTTGCAAATATAGAAAATCTACGATTTTCTATCTCATTAAATTTAGGAAAAATTTAAGATGAAAATAGCAGTGATAAGAATTCATGGACAAGTAAGGTTGAGAAAAGAAATAGTTGAAACATTTAATAGACTTAGATTAAGAAGAAAATATTCATGCGTAGTTCTCGACGGAAAAAAAGAAGAATTGGGCATGGTAAAAAAAGTAAAAGATTTTGTTGCTTATGGTGAAATTAATGAAGAAACTTACAAAAAATTAAATGAAAAAAGAAAAACCAAAATTAAAAATTTCTTCAGGTTGCATCCCCCACGGGGAGGAATTGATGCGAAAAAACATTTTGGAGAAACGAGCAAAGCAGTTCTTGGAAATAATCAAGAGAAAATAAATGATTTGATATTGAGGATGTTGTAATGGAAGAACAAAAATTAAATTTAATATATGGAAATAATTATTTAGTTTGTAATGATGGAGATGACGAATATGAAATGTGTTATATAGGGAATAAAAATAGTATATCATATTTTTTATCAAATGAGTGTTTAGTATATTCTGGTCTACCTGAGATTGACTCGGATATGATTAAATTATCTGATTTAGAAATATCTTATTTAAGTGAAAGTGAAGAGTTATATGCAAGAAAAATTTTAGATAAATCAAAATTATTGCAAAAAGTGGCATAAAATGAAAACACACAAAAGAAAAAAAGTTTCAAGAATGCATGGAAGACACGCCGGAACCCATGGATGGGGAGCAAGAAAAAAACATAAAAAATCTGGACATCGAGGAGGAATTGGAATGGCTGGAAGTGGAAAAAGAGCAGACCAGAAAAAAACGCTGGTATTAAAGTTATATGGACATAATTATTTTGGAAAACAAGGAGTTACAAGTAGAGGAACAAAAAGAGACAAGAGGAAAAGAATAAACATAAATCAAATTGATTCGAATATTGAAAATTATATTAAAAAAGGTTTAGCAAAAAAAACTTCAAATGGAATAGAAATTAATCTGGAAGGTTATAAAATTTTAAGCGGGGACAAAAATTATAAAATAAAAAATAAGTTAATTATAAAAGCCGATGAATCTTCAAAGTCAGCGTTGGAGAATGTTAAAAAAGCGGGCGGAGAAATAATCTTGTCAAAAACTGGAACGATTGAAAAATAGTTTGAGATAAACTAATGCAGTAGAAAGGGAAATAATCATAATGGACTTAAGAAATATATTTAATTTTATACCAGAAGTTAAAAAACCTGTAGAAAAAAAACTGGAGTTTAAAACAAAGGCAAAATGGACTTTGATTATTCTTGGAATATTTTTTCTTTTAGGAAATATTAGTCTTTTTGGTTTAAGCGTAAATGCCTTGGCAAGATTTGATTTTCTTGCAACGGTTTTGGCGGCAGATTTTGGCTCGCTGATTTCATTAGGTATTGGACCGATTGTAATGGGTTCAATTATTTTGCAATTGCTTTCTGGAGCAGGAATAATTAAAATTGATACGACAACACCCGAGGGCAAGAAATTTTTTCAGGGAATTCAAAAATTACTGGTCTTCTTTTTTATAATTTTTGAAGCAATGATTTATGTTTTAATGCAGGGATTACAGGCAGATCCATTATTGGGAACTATCGGGCCGGTAATATTAATTTTCCAGTTAATTCTTGGTGGTCTGGCAATATTTTACATGGATGATGTTATGCACAAATGGGGTTTTGGAAGCGGAGTTAGTTTATTTATTGCCGCAGGAGTTTCAGCAAGACTTTTCACGCAGGCGTTTCAATTTGTCAACGCTCAAGGAAAAAATTGTCTGTTAGATTTTTCCAACACGGCCTGTTCAGGAAAGATATTAGTTTTTATTCAATCAATAATTAACAAATCTCCTATTGAAGCATATTCTGCATTGGCTGCAATTATTGCTACAATTATAATTTTCTTAATGGTTGTTTGGGCGCAGAGTTTGAAAGTTGAAATTCCATTGTCATTCGGAAGAATTCGTGGATATGGCGTTAAATGGCCGTTGGCATTTTTTTACGCGTCAGTAATTCCAGTTATTTTAGTTGCAGCTTTAATTGCAAACATTCAATTATTTGGAGGAATAATGCAAAATAAAGTTGGACATCCTACAATATTAGGAAATTTTATCAACGGACAGGCGATTTGTGAGTCTGATGGTTGCGGGCTGGCTTTTTGGCTTGGCTCGACAAGTTTGATTGATCTTATTATTAGAAAAGCGTTCTTATGGAAGTATGTTTATCAGGCAATCACGCATGTTTTATTTTTTATGATATTAGCGACGCTGTTTTCTGTCTTTTGGGTTAAGACGGCTGGAATGGATGCTAAAAGTCAAGCGAAAAATATTTCTGCTTCTGGTTTGCAAATAGCTGGATTCAGACAGGACGAAAGAATTTTAGAAAGTGTTTTAGATAGATATATCATGCCGTTAACATTTATGGGCGGTGCTGCAATTGGTTTGCTTGCTTCTGTAACAGATTTATTTGGAGCGCTTGTGGGTGGAACTTCCATATTATTGGTAATTATGATTATGTTTCAGTTCTACCAAAGTATTGCAAAGGAACACATGATGGACATGAATCCTGCGATGAGAAAGTTTATGGTGGGATAAATGGGAATAAATGTAGAGTTTAATCCGGATTTAGCATTAAGAAAATATGGAACTGTTGGAAGAAAAGAAGAAGAGTGTCTTCCGGAAAGATTAGAAGAAGGTAGAGCATATAAATTTCTAAAAGAAGGTCAAAGAAATTATTGGCTCGACGGAGAATTGCCTTTATTAGAAACAGAAGGTGAACAAAGATTATCTAGGCCGATGGCGAGTATAACAATTTTAGAAGCAACTCATTTTAGGAGAAAGGAAAAATTATATACCAAAGGAAAATATTTAGTTAATGAGGTTTTTGATATTACTAATCCAAAAATTAATTTTGAAAGTTATAAGAGAATTTAAGAATAAGAAATTTAGAGGAGATAGTATAACAAAATTTAAATAAGGGAATATTTTAATTAGATTATGTCAATATTTTCTCATGAAGAAGCTCTTCGCGGAATTTTGGAGTTG
>JBAZOZ010000021.1:0-13322 GCA_041648455.1 Candidatus Pacearchaeota archaeon
AGGGAATTCGGCAAATTGGCCCTGTAGCTTCGGCTTAAGGGGTGTCTATTTTTGTGGTTTTTCGAAAGTAAATTGCATTAATAGATCTCAGTAACAAGGACGGCCCGACTGTTTACCAAAAACGTAGCCGCGTGCTAATCCGAAAGAATGTGTATACGCGGTGAGACCTGCTCAGTGGTGGTGTCTAAAACTCCTTTTCAAGGGAGCTAAGGTCCATCAAACAGCGGAGGTAACTATGACCTTCTTAAGGTTTTGGATTGCAAAGCCTTACATTAATCTTATCTCATGAAGATATTTTTAGTGCCTGAGAATTCGCGAGAATTCGAAGAGAAACTTGACTAAATGCTGGAAAATCCGAGTATATCTAAATACTAATTGAAATAAAATTCAAAAGTGAAAATTTTAGATTGCGGACAATCAGCAGGAAAGACTTTTTTAAAAATAAAAAAGAATCCTCAGAGACTATATGTCAAGAATGTGAAAACATTAAGATATAGTCCGACCTTTGCAGCGATGCAGAGAGCAAATCAGAAATGGTTTGCCGTCGATAAAATTTATTGATAGTAACAAAAGTGAGCGCAATACCCTGTCATCTGAATGGTGACTCGCATGAATGGTTTAACGAGGTTGTCACTGTCCCCAACTGGAGCCCTCTGAAAATACTGCGTGGCGAAAATGCCACGGACGCCTAGTGGGAAGCGAAGACCTTGTGGAACTTTACTGCAACTTGTTGTTGTGAATTTAAACGAAATGCATAGAATAGGTAGGAGCGTCGATACTCTCATTTTGGTGGGGGTGGAGCAATCATGTAATACTACTCATTTTTTTTAAGTTTGCTTACTCTTTAGAGGACAGCAGCAGGCGGGCAGTTTGACTGGGGCGGTGCCCTGTCGAAAAGATATCGATAGGACCCAAAGATAAGCTCATCTAGCTTGGAAATCTAGAGTTGAGTGCGAGGGCAAAAGCTTATCTGACTGTATTTTGAAAAGCAAGAAATGCAGGTACGAAAGTAGGGCCTAGTGAACCCACGTGCTTTTTTAATAGGAGCCGTGTCTGATAGAAAAGTTACCCCAAGGATAACAGGCTGGTCGCCCCCGATAGTCCACATTGACGGGGCGGTTTGGTACATCGCTGTCGGCTCTCCCTATCCTGCGCGTGCAGAAGCGTGCAAGGGTGTCGGAGTTCACGCATTAAAAGGGATCGTTAGCTGGGTTAAGAACGTCGCGAGACAGTTTGTATGATATCTACTAGGTGTGTTATTGTCTGAGTGGAACAATCTTCTAGTACGAGAGGAACGGAGATTGGATGCCTCTGGTGAGCAGTTGTCATTTGGCAGGCTGCATAGCTACGCATTATATGGATAAGAGCTGAAAGCATCTAAGCTCGAAGCCATTCGCAAAACGAGACAATTAAAGCCGTCATAGAAGATGACGTTGATAGAGTTCTTGTGTAAGATCGAAGGTTCGCCGACGATTTCAGCATAGAACTACTAAAAGCTTCAATTAGTATTTTGATTTAGAGAAAAATAAGAAAATTCTTCTGTTGCTTGGCGGTTGTTATTTAAGATATTTCTAAAGACAATAATTATTAAAGTATATATCAAAAGATATAAATTGTTTTTAATAGAGAATTTTTTGCAACATAATGAGTTATAAAGATGAACATTTTTATAAGGCAAGAATTGAACTATCAAGGGATGGCTCTTGTAAGTTGATTGAAGAGGGGCATATTAATTCCATATGCCTAGACCAATGGAATGATTATAGGAAAAAAGCAATTGAATTTGTTGAAGCCTCTTTAATCAAAGAGCGAGCCGTTATAACTAATTTAGCTCTTGAAATAGTATTAAGAGATATTACTCCTTAAAATTCCCTTTCCAAACATTTATATACCCAACTTCTTAAAAATATGCATGTATAAATGTCAGACAGTTAGTGTTAGGAGTTTTTCTAATTCTAATGTTCGATAAGTGTAAGGAGGAAAAATGAAAATATACGTAGGCAATTTGCCCTTCAGTGTTGACGAAGAAGGTTTGAAAAAACTTTTCTCTGGTTATGAAGTTGAAGAAGCTTCCTTAATCAAGGATAAGTTTTCTGGCCGTTCGAAAGGTTTTGGTTTCATAACAATTTCTGACGACGAAGCTGCACAGAAAGCTGTCTTAGAAATGAATGGAAAAGAAATCGAAGGAAGAGAATTGAAGGTTTCAGAAGCAAAACCAATGGAAGAAAGACCTAAGAGGGATTTCAGCCGAGGAGGAGGAAGTAGATTCGGCGGTCCTCGAAGAGATTTCGGAAATAGGAGAGAAAGTTTCGGACGAAGAGAAAGATTCTAATTTTTAGAATCTAATTTATTTTTTATTTTATTTTAAAATTTTTTATTTTTTCATCAGTTCTCTCTGATTTAATATCATTAGCACAACGGCTCCGATTATAAAAATCCAATCAACTAAAAAAGTTAGGGCTAAAAAACCAAGTGCTAAAATTGAATAGATTATAACTTTAATGTTGTATTTTTCTTTTTGTTTCATTTTATATTAAAAATAAGGGAATTTATATTTTTTGCGATAATTCCTAAAATTTTTAAGGGAGCACCCCTGTTAGTAATATGGGAATATTTGATTTTTTCAAGAAAATATTTGAAGAAGATAGAGCTGTAGAAAATGTAAAAGAAAAAATAACTTTTTCGGATATTGGAAATTGGGTTGAAAAGAAGGGGAAAGAAAATGAGATTAAAGAAAAAGAAATCCTTTCTTTAATTAATAATAAAATAAATTTATTTGTTAAAAAAATTGAAGAAAAGATAAATGCTCTTAAAAGTATTGATATTGAATCTAAAAAAGCCGAAGATAAAATTAAATCTATAACAAATGAGGGAAGAAAAAAATATCTCGAATCCTTGGATATTTTTATAGGAAATTTAGAGAAATTAAAAGAAAATAATCTTGAAAAATCTGTCGAGGAGATGAACTGGATTTTCTTAAGTTTTAATAAAAATTCACGCATGAGTTATGAACGTGCAACAATTTTGGTTGGAAAAGAAATGGAAAATATTAAAGAAACTATGAGGATCTTTTCTAAAGAAATAATTAGAATCTTCGATGAAAATAAAAATGTTGTTGATTCCCATAAAATAGTTTCTATTGTTAAACAGAAATTAAATAAAATTAATGAGATTGAAATAGAAATAGGGAGTGTGAATGAAACACTAGTAGAGTTGGATAAAAAAATAAGTAACAAAAAAGAAGAAAATAAAAAATTAATTGAAGAAATTGAAGAAATTAAAAAAAGCCCCGACTACTTAAAAAATTTAGAAAAACAAGAAAGAAATAAATTTCTCAAGGAAGAACTAAAAAAGGAAATTTTTAATTTAAAACAGCTTATTGATTTTAAGTCTCTATCCAGTTTTTTTCACATTTTTGAAGAAGAAATGAAAATTGTAAAATTACATAGAGAAGATTTCCCGACTAATTTCAAAAAAGATTATGGGAAAAGTATTTTAAAATTATTAAATGAAGCCAAATTAAATAACGAGCAAATTAATTCAAAAGTCAAGGAAATAAAATCAAAAGAAGAAGAAATAGAAAAAAATAAAAGCAAAATCATGGATTATGAAACACAAGAACCATATTCTGAAATAACAAATGGTATTTTGGAAGTTGGAAACTTAGATAATGAAAAATCAAGAGAGGAAAAAAGAATGGAAAAAATAAAATTAAGTAAAGAAGAAATGATTGAAGAGGTAAAAGAAAATATAGAAAAAATTGGTGGGGTAATTTGAATGTTCGAGACATAAAGATAAAAGAGAAATTATCTCTTTAGAATTATCCACTGAGCGGTGGAAAGCTCTAGGCTTTCCTGGAGTGAGTTCAGACAACCTCTCATCT
This sequence comes from Candidatus Pacearchaeota archaeon, assembly GCA_041648455.1. GTDB lineage: Archaea > Nanobdellota > Nanobdellia > Pacearchaeales > GW2011-AR1 > JBAZOZ01. The sequence continues at coordinate 3,884 of JBAZOZ010000021.1, forward strand.
TAGTAAAACTAAGACCACTCCCCGCATGATATTAAATGTAGGATTATATTTAATCTTTTCCCCATAATGTCGCATAAATCCATTTTCTTACAACCCAAAGTTCTCTACGAAATTTTCAATGACTTTATATTCCTGCAAAAATTCATTTCCTTTTTTTGTAAGAGAAAAAATCTTTTTGCCGTTTCCATCTTCTTCTGATTGAACAAACTTTTTTCCAAGCAATTCATTAACATACTCCTTGAACATTTGCGGAGATAAATTTGAAGCGTAAAGTAAACGAGTTGGTTTTATTCTTCTATTATTTTGTATTACTTTCAAGATATCTCTAATGACTTCAAGCCTTTCTCGTTTTTTACTCATATTTAAATTTCCTCCCTCTTTAGAAATTTAAATGTTTGAAAATTTTTCTTAATTTTCATTATTTTATTTTAACCTCGTTGCATTGACAACTCCATACAAAAATAAAAGGAAAATAATTATATTAAGCAAATAACTATTAATCAAAAAGTATCGGTTCCAATCCAAAAGTGCAGATAGCGCGTTAAATATCCAGGCTGCAAGTGCGAGAATCATAGCTGCGAAATAAAATTTCAAAAATTTATGTTCCGATTTTCCTCGTGCATAATTCAAATAACTTATTCCGCTCGCAATTGTAAATAGAATTACTTGAGAGATAAAAATAAAATAATGAGTCTGCCAGACATAATCCAAGAATACAATTACCAAAGCCATAATATAAAATATAATTATCTTTAAGTTAAATAAAGAGCTGTAATCATCATTCTTTGAACTTTCTAATTTTTTCCATAACAAACTATAGAGCAGAAAAAATCCCGCCATAATTAAAAAATATTTGAAAATTATTGTAATAACAGAAAGATATTTTCCATCTATATATTCATAAAATATCAATGCTCCAAAAATATATCTTATTATAAATGCAACCCCATAAAAAAAGAAAGCATTTCTAAGATATCTTATTCCTTGATGAAGACTTAATCTAAAAAGTTTATCGACCTTTAATACAATTATAAGACAAATTAATCCAATTAATAATCCGTAAAAGATTTTTATTATTTCTCGATTTTCTATTAATAATGAATATAAATCCATGATTTAATCATCTAGCTTATTTATTTAAAGATTTATATAGAAAATCTTAACCAAGATAGAGGATTGCTACATATTATTTTTATGTATTTTTTCTTCTGACGCTTTATAAATGGGTTTTGTTTAGAAATAATGTATAAAAAAGATATTCAACGAAACCCCTTTAACCTCATTTAACCTCGGACAAGGGATGATTCCCTGAACACCATGAATCTCTCTTGTCCTCATATTCAATTGAAGAAATAAATCAGGCTCTCACACTCTTTTCTACACCCCCTTTGCCTGATTTATTTCACTTATATTTAAAACCGAATGATTTTTAAATCCAGAATTGTAATTATTTTTGTAAGTCGGGTAGTTAATTTTCGGTGTTTAGCTCTTAAATGAGCAAGAAATGAAATGATTTCTAAACGCTGAGGAAGGTCCGCCCACCCACGCGTTGCGTGACAAATCACCGACGAAAGTCGGCTGTTGTGAAGCAGAGCTCCATTACAGAAACGCCACAGCCTTCGCTGAATAATGATTCGTGAGATGAATAGCGACGTGAAGGATTTGATGAAACGAGTGTCTTGATTGGTGCAAGGCTATACGCTGCTTAGTGGAATGTTAACATGTTCGGTTTGACTTAGAAACAACGAACAACAGAAGGTGGCCTATTCCTGACTTACATTTTTTTATTTTTCTAAACATTTAAAAAAGAATTCCTAGTCTTCTTCCGGGCCATATAAACTAGCATAAAATTCATCCGCCTTCATTTGTTTTGCATAAGGTAAAAGTATAGATAAAAAATTCCTTAAATCTTGATAAATCGGTTTATCTCGGTCTAGAAGATCTTGTAAATTCTTTAGTTTTTGTAACGCTTGATATTCTATTTTAATATAATCTCTAACTTGATGCTCATTTAACGCTGATGGAATTTGTGATTTTTCCCGTGCTTCTAAAATAAGTGCTTCGCAAATAAAAGCACTGTGAGCCGTGGCTTCAACATAACGATGACCTTCTTCTCCCGTAAGGATTTTTTCTCCGGGATTTCCAAGCCCATAATGAGATAGTATCAACAAACATTCCAGATTATCCAAAGCGAAAGAATTTTTCACGTCTATATCTGATGTATTTTTATTTAACAAATTATCTAAATGTTCAATTGTTTCCATCAATGCGGAAACATACTGTGCACCAACATACTTTGTTACATCTGGAAGCATGACTGACATATTGGGAATAATGAATAGTAGTTTAAAATGATTTGCGTTCTGGATTGTTATTATTCTAAAGATTTAAAAAAGAATTCTTGCTACATTTATTGGGGTCCTAGCTCAGCGGGAGAGCACATGACTGAAGATAAAAAGAACCCGATGGTTCTTCCTCACATCATCTCATTTCCGACGCTGTTGGGCGATTTCCATTAACTCGAGCCAAGGTTTGCTTCAAGTTTGCCTTCGAAATAAATGCAAACCTAAACTCTCGGCCTCCGAACGAAAATCGCATAAGGAAAAGATAAGAAAAGTAAAATTCAGAAATCATGGTGTGCCGGGTTCGACTCCCGGGGGCCCCATTTACAAAATAGAGAAAATTCAAAATGAGGGAAGATAAAATTAAAAAAAAATTAATTTTTGTAAGCATAATCTCTTTAATAATTTTTATTTTGATATTAGTAAATATATCTTATAATGGATTTTTAACTAAATTAGATTTATCAATAAATTATTTAGATATAGTAAAAAGCTCTTTTTTGATAAATATTTCCAAGATTATTGATTTAGTTTTTGATACAGCAAGTATAATTATAATTTCGTTGTTTTTGTCATTTTTTCTTTGGTTTAAATATTCTAAAAAAGAAGGCATATTTTTCTCTCTTACAATTTTGTCTAGTTCCTTAATAATATTTGTAATGAAAGAGATTGTACAAAGAGATAGGCCATTAGATGCAATTATACCTGTGACTAGTTTTGCATTTCCAAGCGGACATACTGCAACCGCAGTAGTTTTTTTTGGTCTTTTGACTTATTTAATTTTGAGAAAAACTAAATCTAAAAATTTAAGATTAATTTCAATTTGGATTTCGATCTTCATGATAATTCTAATTGGATTTACAAGATTATATTTAAATCTCCATTGGTTCAGTGATATTTTAGGTGGTTTGACTATTGGAGCTTTTGTATTAATCTCAAGTATTCTTTTTAAAAATATTCTTGATGAATATAAGAGATTTAAAGTATGAAAACTTTTATAAATAGGTTTTGTTTGTTATTTTTATAAAATGGGTGACAAAATAGATCTTGGTTTAGCAGGGTATGTTTTAGGAATGACTAGCATAATCCTCGGCGCCGTATCTCCTATTGCAGGATTTATTCTAGGTGTTGTTGGATTGAATGTAAGCAGCAAAGAAAAAACAGATTTATCGAAGAGAGGAACTAAGTTGTCTAAAATCGGAATGGTTGTGAGCGTGATTATGTTTATTCTGATATTATTGATAACTTATTTTGCTGGAAAATATTTTGGGCAATTAAATTTTCCTACGGCATAAAATGTTTAACCTAAAAAAGAATGCAGCGATGGAAATGTCCGTCGGGACGATTGTAACAATAGTTTTGCTTATGGCTCTGCTTGTTCTTGGATTGTTTTTTATTAAAAATATAATGTGTTCCGGAATTATTCTAACGGATCAAATTAATGAAAAAGTTACGAATGAAGTTAAGGGCTTGTTTGGAGAAAATGATTATGGAGTAAAATGTATGGGTGAAGGCGGACAAGAAATTAAATTAGGCGACGGTGGAAGAAGGCAAATTGTTTGTGTGGTAAATGAAAAAGAAGAAAAAGAATACAGATTCAGAATGGTTAACATAGAAAGTTTAAGGGGCGTTTCTACAAATAATGTTAAAAATTGGGTTTTGAAAGATGACACTGGGAAGATAAAAATTCAACCCGGCTCTAAAGCATATTCAGTGGTTCTTTTAGATATTCCTGATAAAGTCAGCGATACGAGTTTAAGTATTGACATAGAGCAAGAAAATGTAGGAACTGGTGCTGTTGAAACTCATACATTAATAATCGATGTTGTTCATGTTGGCGGTGTTTCTGCTGCGATTTGTTGATATTTGAGAGAATTTTTAAATATCTTATTCTTTTATAAAATATGGTTTTAAAGTTGTATAATACATTATCAAGAAAAAAAGAGATTTTTAAACCAGTGAAGAAAAATTTAGTTCGAATGTATGTTTGCGGGCCGACAGTGAATGATGTTCCTCATTTAGGACATGCGAGGCAGCAAATTGTCTTTGATGTTCTAAGAAAATATTTGAAATTCATAGGATATGAAGTAAAATTCGTTTCTAATATTACGGATATTGAAGACAAGATAATAAACAGAGCAAGGGAATTGAACGAAGATATTAATGTTCTTACAAAAAGAAATTGTGAAGCACATATGCAGGACTATAAATCAATCGGAGTTGAAAAACCAGATGTTCAGCCGTTTGCAACAAAATATATCAAGGAAATGATTGAACTTGTTAAAATTCTGGAGAAGAAGAGATACACTTATGTTGCAGATGACGGGATTTATTTTAATATTTCGAAATTTAAAAATTATGGAAAACTCTCTGGACAAAAAATTGAAAATTTAGAAACTGGAAGAAGAGTTGTTGGAAAAAAGAAAAATGATTTTGTTTTGTGGAAATTTTCCAAGCCGGGAGAGCCTTTTTGGAAAAGTCCGTGGGGAGACGGAAGACCTGGATGGCATATTGAATGTTCCGCAATGTCGAAGACAATTCTTAATTTGCCTTTAGATATTCATGGTGGAGGACAAGATTTAATTTTTCCGCACCACGAAGATGAAATTGCACAAAGCGAGGCAGGTTATGGAAAGAAATTTGCAAATTTCTGGATTCATAATGGAATGGTAAATGTTGACAAGATAAAAATGTCAAAATCATTGGGAAATTTTAAAACAATCAGAGATATTTTAAAAAACTACAGAGGAGAAATAATAAGATATTTTGTAATCTCAACACAATACAGAAGCCCAATTGATTTCTCTGGGAATTCTTTGGAAGATGCGAAAAATTCTTATGAAAGATTGAAAAATATTTTATCTGAATTAAAAGATGACGGCAAGATAAATAAAGAATATCTTGAAGAATTTGAAGAAACGATGAATGATGATTTGAATACGCCAAGAGCATTGCAGGTTTTATGGAAACTTGTTCGCGATGAGAAAACCGAGGGAAAATTAAGAACAATAAAGAAAATGGATGAAGTTTTTGGATTGAATTTATTAAAACCGGAAAAAACTACGTTTTTTTGGTCCAGAAAATCCGAAAGATTTGAGGATTTTCAAGGAAAAGAAAAATTTGAAATTCCTGATGAAATTAAAAAATTAATGAAAGAAAGAGGGGAGGCAAGAAAAAATAAAGACTGGAAAAAATCGGACGAATTGAGAGAAAAAATTCATAAATTGGGTTTTAGTGTTGATGATACTAATGAAGGAAGTAGAGTGAGGAAGATTTAAGATGGGGTTAAGTAAAAATAAGGGGTGGGATGAACAACCATCTGAGTTGAAAAATATTATAATTGAGAATCTTCCGATGAATATTGCTTTAATTGTAGCAATATTCTTATCAATTATTTTTATTTTACCAAGAATTTTATATTATTTAATTCCGTCAATTAATGATTTAATCATAGAGCTAATAAAGTTTATTTTATTGACAATATTGGTCTTGGGAGTTTTGTATGGAGCAAGACACAAATACAACAAGAAAACAAATAGAGAATTTTTTCAAGATATGCGAGAGTTGCAAAAAGAGGAAAAAGTTGTAAGAAAGAAATGATTGTGGAGATTTAAGTTTATAATTTCGTGGAGGCATTAAACTCAATCAAAATAATTTAAATAATATCTTTTCATTTTATCTGAAGAGTTTTTAAACTGGTTTGTTTTTGTGTGTAAAATGAGGTTTGCTGCTTTATCGTCTGGAAGTTGTGGGAATTGTTTTTATGTTAGTGAAGGTGATAATGCTGTGTTAATTGATGCGGGAATTTCTTGCAAACAGATTCTCTCTAGATTGGATAATCTTGGCGAGAACTCTAAAAAAATTAAAGGAATATTTCTAAGTCACGAGCATATTGATCATATAAAGGGTGTTGATGTTTTAGCTAGAACATTACAAGTACCAATTTTTGCAACATCTGGAACTTTAAAATCGGAAATTATATGCACTCAAGAAAATTTATTGAATAATATAAAAAATGATGAAACAATTAAGCTAGGAAAAATGGAAATCTCTGCTTTTTCTAAGTCACATGATGCTTCCCAGCCGGTTTCATTTCAAATAAGGAATGGTAAGACAATTTCAATAATAACAGATATTGGACATGCTTGTAAAAATGTTCAGGAAGCTGTGCAAGATTCTGATTTTCTTGTTATGGAAAGCAATCATGATATTAAGATGTTGGAAAATGGGCCTTATCCGCATTTTCTCAAGAAGAGAATTCTTGGAGATAAAGGACATCTCTCAAATTTACATTCTAGCCTGTGTGTTTTAGAATATAGTTCAAGTAAACTGAAAAATTTAATGTTGGCCCATTTATCTGAGAAAAATAATACTTCAAAATTAGCTTTATCTTGTTTTAGAAACTTGTTGAAAGAAAGAAAAGATTTGAATCCGAATTTATTATTATCTGAAAGGAATGTTTGTTCTGATTTGATTAGTGTTTGAAAATTATTCTGATTTAACAAACAAAAACCTATAAAAATAACATTAACGTTTCTTAATTATCAAAAAGAGAATGGCATACACAGATTTTGTTGATTTGAAATACAATCCTAAAAAAAGTGATTTGGTTTGTTTGCTTAAAATTATTCCTAATAAAGTTTCGGTTAAAGAGGCTTCTGGAGCTGTTGCCTCCGAATCAAGTATTGGAACATGGACAAATGTTAAAACGCAGAAAGATTATGTGAACAAACTTGGGGCGAAAGTTTTTTCTATCGAAGGCAAATATGTAAAAATTGCTTATCCAAAAGAATTATTTGAAGAAGGAAATGCGCCGAATATTTTATCTTCGATTGCTGGAAATGTTTTTGGAATGAAGATTATAAAAAAATTGAGACTTGAAGATGTAAAGTTCCCTCGGGAAATTTTGAATTCTTTTTATGGCCCGAGATACGGAATTAAAGGGATTAGAAAAATCTTGAAAATTAAAAATAGGCCGTTGTTAGGAACAATTGTCAAACCAAAATTAGGATTAAAAACTCGCGATCACGCGCAAGTTGCTTATGATGCCTGGCTTGGGGGCTGTGATTTTGTAAAAGACGATGAAAATCTCGCTTCACAAAAATTTAATAATTTTCATGAAAGAGTTGCAAGAACACTGGAAAAATTAAATCAAGTTGAAGAAGAAACTGGAGAGAAAAAAGGGTACTTAATTAATGTAACTGCAGAAACAGAAGAAATGCTTAGACGCACAAAGCTCGTCGAGGAACTCGGTGGAAAGTTTGTTATGATTGATATGCTGACTGCTGGTTTTTCTGCTTTGCAAACTCTTCGCAAAAATACTAAACTTGCAATTCACGCACATAGAGCAATGCATGGTGCTTTTACTGAAGATGAAAATCACGGAATAAATATGCTAGTAATAGCTGACTTCGCCAGATTAATTGGTGTTGATAGTTTGCATATTGGAACTGCTGTGGGTAAAATGAAAGGAGATTACGAAGAAATAAAAAATATCGAAGAAGAAATTGAATTGAAGAAAGTTAAAGCAACAAAAAAAAGATTGGAACAAGATTGGGGGGAAATAAATTCAGTGATGGCTGTTTCGTCTGGGGGTTTATCTCCAAAAGATATTCCATATTTAATTAAACATTTCGGAAAAGATTTGATTATACAAATGGGCGGAGGAATTCACGGGCATCCGCAAGGAACTTTTGCAGGGGCAAAGGCTGCAAGACAATCAATCGAAGCTGTTCTCGCGAAAAAAACTTTGAAAGAATATTCTAAAAATCATGAAGAATTAAGAGAAGCATTGGAAAATTGGAAGTGAGTAGTATTAATTCTAAGTAGTAAAAATTTATAGAAAAAATATTTAAGCTATTTTTTCTCCAACATTTTATGATTAATCGAAGAAATTTTATGAAGGGATTGGTTGGATTAATTATTTTAGGTGAAACCACTGAAGGATTTTCTGAACAATATAAAGATAAAAAAAGAGTGGTTGTTTGTTTTGACACGGGGGTTAGAACTCCAGAAAAATGGGAGGAATTAACTCAATTTTCAAATGAACTAGCAAATAAAACGGGTGCACCCGCCCCATTTAGTTTTTATATTACTTCCTGTGATTTTTTTACGCATCTTTCTGGAGGGTCTGATACTGGATTTGCTAAATCAAAAGAGAATGCTGAAAGAAATGTTAAAATAATTCAGGGAATGATAAATAACGGACATGAAATTGGTTCTCATAGCGTTAGACATAAAAATGGCGAGAAATGGAATTATAATCAATGGCATCAGGAGATAAAAGAATTTGATGAACATATTTCAAGATTTTTTTCTGATAAAACTGGAAAATCTTACAAATGTATCGGGTTTAGAGCGCCGTATTTAGGATATAATGATAACATGCACAAAGCTCTTTCTGATTTAAAATATACATATGACATTTCTAAACCAGGAGATTTTGTTAAAAATAAAGATGGCTTGACTCTCGTAGGATTGCCTGAATACAAAAGAAAAAATGGAAAAATAGTTTTGGGAATGGACTATAATTGGCATGTGTTAAAAATATCTGATGTTGAATTAGAAAGCATTTTGGAAAAAGAACTTGAAAGATACGACCCATTAATAATTTCAATGCATAATTCTCGATGGCAACACGGAGCAAGATGCTATTGGGATACTGTTAAAGATTTTTTGAGAAGACACGCTCAAAACGAAGATATTAAAATTATTTCCATGGGAGAATATGTCGGAAGTATAAGGGATAAAACATTATAATAAAAGACAATAAGTATTTTAAACCGGGCTTAATCAATTTTTATATGTCTTTGTTAAAAAAATTATTTGGACTTAGTATTTTAACTGCATTGACAATTTTAAGTAGTCCGAGTGTTGGAGTTGAAAGAAGAGAAGATAAAAAAGTGCTTTATGAAATAGATTCTGTTAATTCAAATTATAAAGATAATGCTGTTTTGAGGCCAAATACCAATTCTAATAATTTTATGAATATTGAAAATTTGGTCAACCAACATAATGTTAAAGTTGACTTAGAAAAGATTATTGAGAAAGATAGGGATTTGAGAAATATTTCTGTTATGATTAAGAGAAGGGAGGAT
>JBAZOZ010000022.1:0-12349 GCA_041648455.1 Candidatus Pacearchaeota archaeon
TGATGGTGATGGTTTAACTAATTCTCAAGAAGCAACAATTGGAACATATCCAAATAATCGAGATACAGATGGAGATGGATTTTTAGATGGGATTGAGGCGGTGAACCCTGCATTAGATGGAAATCCTACAAGCAATACTAATCCTGACTTAGGTCACTGGCTCTACAACTTCGCAACAACACAAAATTTAACAACAGGAACTCTAACAAATTCATTAAATCCTTTTTGGTTTATTGGAGGAAGAATAGCGTATATTGAATCAGATGCTAATTTTGCAAATGGAGGAATTTATATTAAAAATGTAAGAGACTTAACTCAAACAAGAAGGCAGTTGACAACAGGTTTGGATGCTCAATTAAGAGAATTATCTTCAACTCCTCGAGGGGCTTTTGTTTATTTTCATGACACACTTCCAAATGGAAAATCAGGAATTTATAAAATTAATAGATTAAATGGAAATGTTACGAGAGCTGTTCCTACTGCAACACAAACTTTAGATTATAATATTAGAAATCCTTCTATTACAGGAAGATTAGTAATTGAGCAAGACGGGACTTTAACAACAAGCGGGAATGTTTGGCTTGTCGCTGAAACAGATAATCTGACAACTGCAACAGGACAAATTGAGGCTTACAAATTGCAAACTACAGTTCTTCCTTTAAATCCAGGATTTGGAAGTTGGGATGGAACAAATGTAAAACAAATTACAAATCTTCCAAATAGAATTGCAAGACCAAAAACAAGTAGAGATGGAGATAAGATTATGTTTCAGGAAGTTAACAACTTAGGAAAAACTCGTTTAATGATCTATAATGGATTGCAAGATGTTTTGGCAGGTTCAACTAGTGCGCTTAGCGACCCTTTTGGACCCAGTGGAGATCTAAGGGGAGATGCATTAACTTTTTTCGATGTCAATTACGGCGTTGCTTTCCCTGGTGGATTTGGTGGAGCAAATAACTTCATTTATTTTGCTCAAGATCAAAATGATGTCTATAGATTAACAACTCCATTAAATTTTTCAGGAGCTGATTTTGATATTATTGTTGCTTCAGTTGGAGTAGATTCTTCAACTGGAAGATTTGGACTTAAACAACCAGGCAAAGTAAGAATTCCCCTCCCTGGAAATCAAATAACTCCTGCTGTGTCAAAAGAAGGAAGAAGATTGGCTTTTGCCGACGATTATCTTAGCGACGGAGTTCCTGGAGGAAATTTTAATTTATATGCTACATCAATTGCTCCTCTTGCAAAAATTAGACAGAATATGGATACAGGAATGCTTGATGGTTTTGTTGATCCATCTGGATTAACTTTTTATGGAGGAAGAGGAGATCAGGAAATAGATTTGACAAATGCTGTTCCTGACGACGGATATTCAACCAATACTCTTGCAGTTATTTCTCCTTTAAAGGCTGTTTCAGATGCAGGAAGTTATGGAGTTACAAATATTGGAAGATTTGGACCTTCTGGATTAAGAATTAAATATAATTCATCAGATAGAACTACAAGTGAATCTTTGAGAATGCAACATCCATGGAATGTTGAGGATTTAGTTCTTGATTTAGATGATAGTGGAGCAGCAACTTCAATTGATGAAAGCACAATACAGCCATATTTTTACAATAATACTACACAGCTATATGAAGTTCTTCCTGCTGACCAGCGAGTCAGTATGGACAGACCAAATAGATTAATGAGATATTTTGTGCAGCATTTTTCAGAATATGCTCTCGGCGGAAATTTAATTCATGGTAATTTAGAACAACAGCCAAGTGCTGCTAAGAGAGAGTGGGAATTGTATGAGTGATTGAAAATCTAGAATAATAAACCCCGTTTAATCAATTCTACTATTCTATTAACAATGTGTGAGACCAAGACACATGTCACCTTTTACAATTGATTTATTTTATAAAAACAGCTTCTTTAAACTTATGAAGGTGTTCATCTCCTGTAACAACTTTAGCATTTAATTTCCTTGCAAGAATTAATATTAGAGAATCAACTAAGCCAAAATCTTTTATTTTTTTTCTTATTTCTGCATGAAATTCCCCTGCCTTTTTTGCTATTTCAGGAGTTATCTCAGCAACTTTAGAAATAGAATTTATAGCCGTATATGCAATATCAATATTTCCATTTTTTCGTTTAACTCTGCTTATAACTTCAGAAATTGTTAAGTTTAAAGAATAAATCTCATTATCTCCTTCTAAAATCTTTTTAACTTTTTCACCTAACAAACTTCCGTCTAAATATTCTATCCAAGCATAAGAATCTATAATATATTTCATATTAAATTATTCTAATTGACCTTTTAATTCGTCTTCTTTTGTAAAAGATCCAATTCCCCTAAGAGTTCCAAAAAAATCTCTTTTTGGTTTTCTAACTTCCACTTCAACTAATTCATTCTCCTTAAGCATTTCGCCTTTAACAATCTCTACAGGTATTGTTATAATTAAAGACCCTCCAACAGCCCTTGTTTTTGTTAAACTTTTCATTTTTTTATAAGTTATATATTTAATTACATAAAATATAATATCAAGTTATATATAAATCTTTCGGATATTTTTATACAGACCAAACAGAGTTATGAATTATTTTGTTCAGCATTTTTCAGAATATGGAATGGGCGGAAATTTAATTCATGGAAATTTAGAACAAACGCCAAGTGCTGCAAAAAAACAATGGGAATTGTATGAGTGAATTTACTTTAAATGCCTTGGGAAAATTATAAACTTTTTTGTGTTTTCTAAATTTCTAAAAGTTTCTTCTTTTCGTCTTTTACTTTCTTTAATGTTTCAATCTCTTTTTTATAATACTCTCCCAATTCTATTTGCCCTTTTTTTACAGCTTTTTCTCTTTTTTCTTCGTGTAATTTTATTTGCTCTTCCAAAGATTTAATTCCTTTTGCTAATCTTTTCTTTCTATTCATATTTTTTAACCTCTCTTTCAAGCAGGTAAATAATCTCCTCAGCAGTTTTTATTTTTATTTCTGGAAGATTTTTTTTATTAGATTTGATTCTATTATAAATTTCAATTGCATTTTTTGCTTCGGGAGTTGCCGACAATAAGAATTCTTCGAATTTCTTTTTAGAATATATTTTTTTAGCTAATATAATACCAATTAAATATATTCCTCTAAGTCTTAAAATTAGTGAGTAAATTATCTCCTTTGATTTCAATTCTTCTCCATCTATTTTATCAAGTTCGATTATTTCTTTATCTATTTTTATTATTCTATTTGTCTCTTTAATATATTCTTTTATTTTGTTCTTTAGGGGGTATTTTCTTAACTCTTCCAAAAGATTATTATTAATTATTGTTTTAGCTTCTATTAATCTTGGAAGTAGTTGTATTGGATTTCTTTCCAGGGTTTTTTTTATATCTTCTAGGGGATAAATTGATATATTATATTTACCAGAGGATATTTCTTTTTTTGTCTTATAAGATATTGCAATAATATCTATATCTGATTCTTCATTTTGCTCTTCTCTTGAATAGCTTCCTGTTAGATAAATACCTATAATATCCTCAAGATGGTTTTGTAGTATGGAAAATATTTCTTTTTGAATTTCCTTGGTTCTATCTATAAGGATTATTCTTGCTTGCTTGCCTATCCAATCTTTTGGCAGAATTACTCCTGCAGAATTTCCCCACTTAGAGATCGCTTTTGTAATTTCCATATGTTTATACTTTGTTTAAACTTTATAAATCTTGTTAATTTTCTAAACTTCTAAAAATATTTATAAACTCTTTTTTCTTATTATACTAAGAGGATTCAAAATCCTACTCGGCCATTGGAAAATTAATATAAAATAATATAAATTTGTCATTTTCCAATAACCTCGTTGTGCCTACGCACAAACTTCGGTAAGATTTTGAAGATATAGAAATTATGAAAAACAAAAGAGTTTTTCATCTCTCCAAATTAAAAAAATTTGAAGATTAAGAAAAATTTCTATCTCATTAATATGGAAAACTTTTTGTTTTCCATCCCTAAAAATATGGGAATTATAAATTCTCATCCTTACAAAACAGGAAGTTTTGAAAGTAAGGAAGATTTTAAGGAAAAAGGAAATTTTCAAGATGAATAAAAGAGGAGGCTGGAGATATTTAATTGTGCTTGGTGTTGTCTTATTTCTTGCAGTTGGCGTTATAGCTGAAGAAAATGGAATTGATATTTCAAAGAGCATTGGAAAGAGTTTATCAAATGAAACACAAGAATACATCAAAGATTTTGTTGCTGAAGAAAATATAAATTCTATAGAGCAAGTTGATTTGCAAAATCCTCCTGAAGAAGTTAAGCTTGGAAAAGAAATTGATGATACGAATGTTGCCATTTATGAAGTGAATTATACTAAACAAAATGAGAGCAAAAAATTATTTGTTGTGACATACTCGTCGGAAAAGTTTAAGGTTCCTTTGGAGTTGAAGCCGGCGAATGCCGTGGAATATTTAAGTTTTGGAGAAACACTTGAAACTTCTGGTTCGGTGTATTTGAAAACAAATACTGGAGTTAGAAGTTCTGCAGAAAAAGGTTATGTGATGATGGATGAAGGAAGCATCACCGGAATTTCTACAAACATCGAGGCTGTTTCTGGCGAAGGAAGAATTAATATGATAGTTTATGTTAATGGAGAAGATGTTGGATTGAGAAATTTAGTTTATGTAGATAGCGCAGGAATTAAGAAAGATTACGATAAACAATCTCAGGATGTTATAAAATTCCAGCCAGGGGATGTGATTTCGGTTTATGTTGAAACGCAGGGCGGAGTTGCGTGGAAGGATGCAATTAATCTTGTCAAGATTGAATTGGATTGAAGAAAATAAATTTCTATAAAATGTAAAGTAAACCCTGAAATTTAACATTGTTGGTTATATAAGATTAATTCTAAAAAACCATAAATTGCTACTCCTATCGTCGTAGATTGATATTAATTGTTAATGAAAAAGCGAGTTTATCGAGCCTATTTTATGCAGTGATGTAAAGTTATGAACTTGACTTAACAGAAGATAATAATATTTAAATAGTATAATTGTATATTATTTTTATGATTAATTTGATAGATATTGCAGAAACAATTCAATTGAATGGAGGACTTATTTCTGTTGGTTCAAGATATGAAAAACGACAATATGCATCTTCTCCACAGGACAATAGATATGAATGTAGAGATGACTGTGATTGTGTTGATTGTCCATCAGATTGTATTTGCATGGATTGTCAAGATTGTAATGATTAGTTTTAATAAATTTTCTATTTAAGATAATTTTTTAGAATGGATACTCAATTAAAAGATTTTAATACTGTTTGGATTTCTTTAACTTATAATTGTAATAATCGCTGTGAGTGGTGTTATACTGCATCAAATACTAATGAACATAAAAGAAAAGTTTTTCCAATTGAAAAAGAATTACCTGTTATAGATCTTTTAGATTCTTTAGGTGTTAAAAGAGTTATACTTATTGGAGGAGAACCTACATTATATTCTGATTTAGAAAATATAGTAAATAATATTTCTCAAAGAGGAATAAGGGTCGGAATGGTATCTAATGGTAGAAGATTTAGGGAAAGGGATTTCTCAAGAAGCTTAAAGGCAAATGGGCTTAATTATGTTGCAATTTCTGTAATAAGTGCTGATGCGGGGATTCATGATAAGATAACAAAAGTAAATGGAAGTTTTAATGAGACAATGCAAGGAATAAGAACTGCTTCTGGAGAAGGGATTGATGTTGCAACTAATACTGTAATTGGTTTGGACAATTATAGGGGTATTGAAAGAATAGTAGATTTATTAGAACAGGAGCCTATTTCTGAATTAACATTTAATATTTGTGGTGTTTGTATTTCTCAAGAATCTAATAATTCACAAATTTTGCTTTCTCACGAAGCAGTTAAATCTTTTGAAAGAGTTTATTTATATGCAAAACAAAAGGGATTGAGAACAAGATTGATTACTCCTATGCCTTTATGTTTATTTGATCAAGGAATTGTTCATGAACTTAAGGATAAAAAATTAATTTCTGGTGGACCTTGCCAAATTACCCATGGAAAGAATTTTGTTATTGAATATAACGGAGATATTGTTCCATGTACTCATTTAGCACATTTTCCTTTATTAAATATCTTTGAGAATGGGGGAGTTATTTCTATGGAAGAATTTATTCGAAGATATAATAATCCTGAGGGGGTTCCGTATAATTTTAGAAAGAAAGTTAGTAGATATCCTTCTTTAAAATGTGAAGAACCAAATTGCAACGAATATTGTTCTGGGGGTTGTCCTTTATTTTGGATAAGATTTGATCCAGAGATAGAAATAAAAGGCTTAAAAACTTTAGTATAAAATGTCGAAAGTAATCTTCAAATTTGATAAAGAGAAAGATTTGTTTAATATATGGGAGACATGCAATAAAGAAATTCGATTGTATGATTTTAAAAAAAGACTTACACCAAACATAATTAAGATCTGTGAAGGAAAAGAATTTGAAGAATCTAAAGACAATTTAGAAAAAATAATAAAAAAAGTTTATGAATCTGGATTAATAGAAATCTTTATCTATGCTGTTCAAAAATCATGGAATAAAATTAATGACGAATTTTTTAAAAGACTTGAGAAACTAATGAAGAAACCGATTGATAAAAAATTCTTTACCGGCTATATAACAACAATTGGAAGATGTCCTTATGACTATGGAAATAATTATTTTATGGTATCTTTATTTTTTTCATTGCCTCAAGCATTAGAAACAACTGCACATGAAATAATGCATATTCATTTTCATGAATATTACTGGAAAAATGTGGAGAAAAAAATCGGAAAAGAAAAAACAGGTGATTTAAAAGAGGCATTGACAGTTTTATTAAATCTTGAGTTCTATGATTTATGGTTTTCCGTAGATAAAGGATATGAAAAACACCAAGAATTAAGAAAGTTTATAGAAGAAGAATGGAAGAAAGAAAAAGATTTTGATATTTTATTAGAAAAATGTATTAATTATTTAAAGGTAAACCAATAAATTTATAAATAAATTAAACTTATAAAAAAGATGAGAGAAGAGAGAAATCCGTACAGAACACTTTTTATTTTGACTTCGTTGGTTTCACTTGTGTTAATTGTAGTTTTGATTTACATCTTCGCGATTAAGCCTACAATTGAAGGGTATGTGGTTAAGAAGCAGGTTGAGGCAAGTGATTTTATTGTTGGTGCTATTATTAGTCAAGTTCAGCAGCAAAGATATGTTCAGCTGACTTATGGAAATCAAACTCTTGTTTTGATTGATTCTATATACTGTTCTCAAACGCAACCGAGCAAATAAATAATTTTTGTTTTAGAGAATCTATTTACCGACGCTGGTTTTCTTAGTTTTTCTGTTACCTTACAATTCTTTTTGTAGTTTTTAGATAAAGAAAAACTTACATTTTTTCTATCTCCAAAAATATAAAAATATCTAAATATTTCTGGATAAAGAAAAGTTTAAATATGATTTTGTATTGTTTTATTATGTAGGGTAAAAAGAAAGAAGAGGTTGAATGGCTTATAAAAAATATATTACAAGGGGTGGAAAAACTTACGGCCCTTATATTTATCATAGCAGAAGGGAGAATGGAAAGGTAATTACAGAATATCATGGAAAAAAAAGCAGTAAAAAACTGCTTAAAATATTTTTATTTATCTTTGTGGCTATTTTTATTTTGATTGGTTTGTATTTTGTAATTTCAAATTTTAATTCTTTTAATTCTACTGGTATGGCGAGTTTGCAATTGGCTACAGAGTATAAACCAAATGAACCTGTCGATGGCGTTTTAAGATTATCTTTGTTAAAAGGAGAATTAATTCCAGAAGGTACTGGCGTGATTGTAACAATTGATGGGAAGGAAAAAAATTATTCTTTAAATGAATTAATTTCTGATGAGACAATTGATGGAAATTATTATGTTGAAACTTCTGGAATTTCTGGAAGCGGTTTAGGTTATGGTGTTCAAGGAGCAAAATATTCTTATCCTGAAGTTAATTTTAAATTAAATGTTGTTGATGTTTCGAGCGAGACAAATGAAGAAACAGCGACGGAAACTGAGGCTTCTGGTTCAGAAACTGCTTTAAATGAAAGTAGTGCTTCACAAACTAATGAATCTGCACAAACAGAAACACAAGAAACAATTTCTGAAAATTCTACGAGTGAAACACAAGAAAGTGAAACAGCGCCAATTGAAACTCCGACAGAAACGACTCCAGCAACCACATCAGAAACAACACAAGAAACGCAAAATACTGAAACTCCTACGGAAAATACTCCTGCTTCTGCTGAAAATACTGAAACCACACAAACTCCCGAAACTCCAACAGAAACAGAAACAGCTCCAACAGGAATAACTGGCGGGATAATAAAATTCTTTACTGGTTTAGTTTCTATGGATTTTGCGCAAGAAGAAATTAGCGGACTTGTTGATGGAAAAGTCGCTTATGGTGATAGCATTCAATATAAAATACCTAAGGGAAGAATTGCAGTTTTAGTTGATGGGAGTGTTTCTACAGAGGGAGAAGCGATTGATGATTCTTATATTGAAATTAATCTTGATAAGAACTTTGCAACTGTTTCTACAAGTTATAGACGAACCGAATATGGTTTTGGCCAAGACTATGTGGGTGAAGAAAAAGTGTATTACGATATTAATTTATCTCGATTGAATTTAATTGCAAAAGAAGGAGAGATGAAAATTGAATTAGTTTATGGAGATTCCGTTATCGTAGAAACAAATTCTAATCTTGCAATTCCCGAGAAGGAACTTAATGCTTCGGCGCAGAATAATTCCATTGAGATATTTACATTAGAGAATTCTTCCAGTTATGACTTGACTGAAGATGAAATTAAACTGCTGATTAAAAAAACTGGAACGAGCTCAGTTAATACAACAAAATCTGAAGTTCTTAATGGAAGATTTGTTATCAGATATGAATTGGGAGATTATTGGACAGAATTTTCTTATGATTATGATGGAGAACTTTCAAAGGAATTTTTGGAAAAAGTTGAGTTGGAAAGAAAATACTGGCTCAAGAATTTGGCGAGAGAGCTTTCAAAGGAAACTTCTGAATCCAAAAATGTTGGTGATTTGATTGTTGGATTTGACTTAAATGAGAGCAATGATTTCAAGTTAAAAAAAGGAAATGTTAGTGAGGAAGTTGAAAAGGAAGTTAAAGAAAAAAAGAATGAGACTGAAGAAGCACAAATTTCAGAAGCAGAACAGAATATTAGTGAGAATGCAGCAGAAGAAACTCCCGCAGAAAATTCTTCAGAAATTTTAGGGAATGAAACTGAAGGAACAAATGTTTCAAATGAATCTTCAACTTCCGAATCAAATGTTTCTGCAACTGAATCTGCACAAACGGAAACACCGGGAACGTCTTCTGGAACTTCTTCAAGAATGCAAAATCCTGATAATAAAACTTCTACCGAGAATGTAAATGTAGTTAATAATTCGGTGCCTGTAGAAAAAACTTCCAAAGAACAAGCAATCGAATCTAAGAATACTACTGAAGAAAGTACAAGTACTATCAGCGGACAAATTGTTTCTCAATCAGAATCTCAAACAGATTTATTTAATAAAATTAAAAGATTTTTTGGGAAAATTATTAGAGATATCAGAGAAAGTTTTGGTTAAAGAAAGATTTATATACGCTATTGTTAATTACTAATGTTATACACTAGTGTAAACTTAAAAGGGAGAATTTCAAAATCCAACTCGGCCATTGAAAGGATTGTAAAAATAAATTTGTTGCCTTTCAATAACCTCGCTATGCCTACGCATAGACAGAGTTAAGGATACAGAAAACAAAAGTTTTCTGTCCCATTCAAATCAAGAAGATTTGAAGGTTTTGAAAATATAGAAATTTAGGAAAAATTTCTATCTCATTAATATGAAAAACAAAGAAGTTTTTCATTCCTCAAAATATGGGAATTAGAAATTCCCATCCTTACAAAACAAAAAGTTTTGAAAGTCAGGAAGATTTTAAGGAAAAAGGAAGTTTTTAAGATGGGTAAAATAGAAAAAGTAATAAATCAGATTAAAGAAATTCTTAAAAAAGATACTCGTGGTTTGACCATTCAAGAACTTTCTGAGAAGACAAAAGTTTCTCGTATTACTACTGCCATGGCTTTGATGAAACTTGAGGGACAAGGGGTAATTAACATTCGCGTAATTGGAAATTGTAAATTGCATTACCTTAAGAAAAGATGAAGTCAAATAAAATACAGAAATCAAAGATTTCTGTCCTTCCAAAACAAGAAATTTTGAAAGTTTTAATTTTTATAATATTAATTTTGATAATTATATCTGGAGTTATGGCGTTTCAATCTGATTCTTCAACTTATTCTTCAAGATCTAAATTTGATTTTGGCGGGGCCGTGACAAATGCTTCTTCGACAAATTTCATTCAGAGATTTATATTTGGGAGTCAGCCCGTTTCACAATATACTGATTCAATATATTCTGGTAGGTTTGGTATTTTAGATGAGAGATCAAGTGTCGCAATAAATTTAACTTCTCCATTGATTAACGCAGAAATTGTGAGGGGAGGAAATATTATTTCAAATGAAGATACTGAAAGTTTGGTTTCAGATTTTATCAAAATTTTCGCTAAAGTTTATGTTAATGATACTATTGCTGGTGTTCCCAACGCAACAGTTTATTTTTACTTTAATGATACGTTAATCGGAAACAATGCAACAAATTCCACTGGCGATGCAGTTATGAGCTACGATAAAACAACTTATTCTGCAGGAATTTACAATCTCAGCGTTAATTATTCTCACGATGATTATGAATTAGTCATAAATAATTTCTTGTCTAATTTTTCATTAATTGTATTTAATATTCCTAATACACAGGGTAATAGGGGTGTCGCAACGCAATATGTTTGGAATCAGACAGCAATTTTTTATTTTAATATTACAAAAACAAATTCATCCGGGACATTTTTTTACGATCCACAAAATATAACTGCAAATGCAACTGATTCTACTGACAAACATTATCCGGCTGCTGCTTATGTTTCTGGTTATAAATTAAAGAAAAATGCGCAAGGGCAATACGAGACGAGAGTTTTTTTAAATCAAACTTTGATGTCGACTTACACTGCAGTAATTAAATGGAAAATTTATATCTCCGACGACAATTATTCTACATATCTTGCTTCTGCGCGACATTCAGATATAGATGTTGTTGCTGGACCAATTTGTGGTAATTCTCTTATTGAAATTGGAGAAGGATGCGACGATGGAAATCTTGTATCAGGGGATGGATGTTCTACACTTTGCGCAACTGAAGGTGGAGGTGGAGGAGGCGGTGGAGGAGGTGGAGTAGACGAATGTATAAATGGATGTTCTCCTTCAGGAGCAGAGCAAAAAACTTGCGTGACTTTAGCAACGCTTAAAACAACGACTTGTGGAAATTACGATGCTGATTCGTGTCTTGAATGGGGCGGAGAAAATTATACTGATTGTGGAACAGGATTTAGTTGTGAAAATGCGCAGTGTGTTTTAACTAATTGCAATAATTACTGGCAGTGTGGAAATTGGGGGGAGTGTTTCTTCGGAAATTCAAAAGACTATTTGAAAATAAGTAATCCATTTTTAGATGAAAGTTCTCTTAAAAGTGAAATGACGGAATTAGTTTTAAATAAAACTATAGTCGAAGAAGATTTAATTCAAAATTCTTTAATTGATGACGTCGGCAACTTCTTAGGAATGACTGGAGGTGTTGTCGATAATTCCTGCAGTTCTTCAGAAAATGTCGGAGATAAAAAGTGTGATTCAGTAAAGAATTACAAATATCAGGAATGTAAATCAAAAATAAGAAAAGGAAAAGCAAGTTTTTATTGGGGAATTGGAAGTTGTCCTAGAGGATTAATTTGTGAAGGCGAGGGGAAATGTTCTTGTTCGGATGTAAATTCATGCGAAACATTAGGAGAAAAAATATGCAGTTCTTCAAATAAATATAAAACGTGCGAGAAAGATAAAAATAGTTGTTTAAAATTAAGCAGCGAGAAGTGGGTTCCTAGGGGAATGGTTTGTGAAAATGGAGAAGCGGTTTGTTCCTTAACTAATTCTTGTGAAATTTTAGGAGAAAAGATATGCAGTTCTTCAAATAAATATAAAATTTGTGAAACGGATAAAAATAATTGCTTGAAATTAGGCAGTGATAAAAGATGTGCTCGTGGGCAAGTTTGCGACGCTGATTCTGGTTTATGTTTATTAAAACATTGTGTTGATGGCTTTAAGAATTTTGATGAAGAAGAAATAGATTGCGGAGGAAGTTGTTTGAAATGTGTAGTTGAAATTCCAACAAATCAAACTAATCAAA
>JBAZOZ010000023.1:0-12047 GCA_041648455.1 Candidatus Pacearchaeota archaeon
TGCGTCCATTCTATCTGCAATGTGACTGAATGGATTTTTCTCATGATGTATTATCATATCTCCGATAGCCATGTAAGCATAAAAAAATGCCCCAACCCCTGCACCCATTAAAGTACATACAGGAAACATTTTCTCTTGAAATTGTGTATCACAATACAAACCCCATCCAGTGAATATAAATGAAGCAACACCCATCATATTGGACATTACATTAAGTGTTGGAAAGAAAATAAGATCTTCTTCTTTTCTCATCGCTCTTCCAGACCACATTACAGCTTTCATACAATTGTCTAATTTGTATGTTGCATTATCCATACATAGAGTTGGACATCTTGGTGCGTCTTCTCTCAAATCAATTAATCCAAGGGTTTCGAGAGTGTCATGATATTGCTTTATTCCCTCTTTCCCAAGGTAATGCTCGAGTCCCTTATATTTACCAAATGCGAAACCCAAATGAGGCCTCAAACCTGAATGAATTTCTTTTTCTATATTATACAGTCTGTTAGTAAGTTGAGAAACATTATCATTTAATTCATTGTAGTCTCTGGATTCTGCAAATTTACTAATTGTAATAGCCACTTCATCTTTTTTCTTTTGAGCATACGCTAAACAATTTTCAGAATAATTATGTTCATTCAATATTTCGTAAATATATTGTTTTGTCATTTTCTTGCAATATTCTGGACTCCTTATATATCTTTGTTGTTCCATTAGGAACGATAATATTAAATAGTAGAATATATTTTTTTAATTATGGAAACAAGAATATTTGAGAAACTTGGACTTGTTAAATCAGAGATAGAAATATATTTTATGCTTCTAAGAATTGGAGAGAGTACTGCGACAAAGATATCTGAAAAGACGAGGTTAAATAGAAGTCATATTTATGATTCCCTGAAAAAATTGATAGATAAGGGATTAGTATCTACTTACGAGAAAAATAAAGTTCAATATTTTGTTGCTTCTTCTCCAGAAGTTATCCAAGATTATGTTAAAGATTTAGAAAATGAAGTTGTCGACGTAATTCTGGAATTAAATAAACTTAAACGAGCAGAAAAACTAAAAACTAAAATCCAATTATTTCAGGGCAAAAATGGTTTGAAGACCGTTCTTCAAGATATATTAAGAACAAAAAAAGATTACGTTGTATTTGGTGAAGAGGGACAATTTGAAAATATTTTTCCGATATATATACAACAATTTTTAAGAGATGTGAGAAAGTTAGGAGTTAAGGAAAAGATTTTATCTCGAGAAGGATCACGAAAAAAAATCATGCGAAATAAAAATACTCAGATTAAATATCTAGAAGATAAGTTTTTTTCCCCAGCTACAACAGTTGTTTATGGTAATAAGGTTGCAATATTTATTTGGTCGGAGCCATACAATGTAACTTTAATTGAAGATAAAGAAGTCGCTGATTCTTATAGAAATTATTTTGGAAGTTTATGGTTAAGTGGGAAGAAGTGAATTGGAAGAAATTTTTAATTATCTGATTCTATCAATCGCTTTTTTAATCATTCGTAGAGAAGCTTTTTCATAAATATCTATACCTTGAATTGGTCTCGGGGAAGGAGTTGTTAAAGTAATTTGGTGTCTTGGCCCCATTATCATTCTTGCTTCATAATTTAAATTATCTTCATCATAAGTTGGATTTCTTATTCCTATAATCGATTCGGCGTTCACATAACCTCTATTAACTAATTTCTTCGATGACATTTTTATTAAAGGACTTGATATTTTATAAGGATTTATATGATAAAATTAATTCATAACTTAAAATTAGCACTTTGTGAATTGATTGCTCATTAATCGACTTCGTCAGATTAATTCGCTTAAAGATTATTAGTGCGTTAAAAATCTTGAGCGAAAATCCTGATGAAATCTGATTTGAGCAATATCAATCGGCGAGCGATAGCGAAGCCAAGTTTCAACAAACTTAATAAACTAATCTTCATTCTTATTTTAATTCAACTCTCACGCGGTTCGGCGTCATGATAACGAGTTGAATATATTGAAAATAGCAAATTTTCAATCCTTTAAATTTAGGAAAAATTCAAAGTGAAGAAGAGTATCAGACTTTATATTAATGGAACGGTGCAGGGGGTTTTTTTCAGAGGATTCATCAAAGAAAATGCTGAAAGAAATAATATTAAAGGATTTGTAAGAAATTTGGAGGATGGAAGAGTTGAAGTTTTTTTGGAAGGGGATGTTGATTCTGTAAATAAAATGATTGAAATCTGCAAGAAAGGACCGAAGCATTCCCAGATAAGAAATATTGAAATTAAAGAAGAAAGATTCCAAGATTTCAAGGTGTTTAAGGTTCTGCATATTTGAAGAATGATTCAACAAAAATTAAAATTTTTGAATATTATTTTAACAGAGGAGATAAATAAAAATGTTGACAACTAATTCCGACGGAGGAAGCAGAGGAAATCCTGGGCCGGGCGCAATTGGAGTAATTGTCAGAAATGAAGGAACAATTTTATCAAAATATTCTGGATTTATTGGAAGAAACGTTACAAACAACATGGCTGAATACGAAGCATTGATTATGGCCTTGCGCATGGCCATTAGACACGGAAAAAAAGTCAGTTGCATTTTAGATTCTGAACTTGTAGTAAAACAACTTTTAGGAGAGTATAAAGTCAGGGACAAAAAACTTCTTCCACTATTTCTAAAGGTGCAAAAGCTTCAAGAAAATTTTGATGAAATTATTTACAAACATATTTCAAGAGAAGATCAATTCCAAACAATGGCTGATGAACTTGTTAATGAGGAATTAGACAGCAATGGTTTTAAACAGCATTGGAGAAAATAGAATAAATTCGATAATTAATCATAAAGCAGATAACAAATATTCTGATGGAGAGTTTTGTATTCTTGTTTTAAACTTTTCAATCCATTCTTATAAATAGGATTCCATTGATTATAATTTCCCCAACGATATTTTATTTTCATTTTTTCCATAAATTCTTTCTCTTCAGGCGTCCGGTCAAACTCCGGAGAGAAAACAATTCTACTTATAAATTCTAAATCTCTTTCTAAGAACTCTTTATTAATTATTTTAAGCGTATCTGTTTTTATCGCTAAGAATAATAAAAACCTTTCTGAAATTCTATTTAATAAATTAAGCATTTAATTAGAATATTCAAATAATTTATAAACATTTATTTGTTAGGTTAATCATGGGTCGTGAGGAACAGATAATTCAAGAGAGAATAAAAAAATTAGGTGAAATTAGAAAACAAGGGATTAATCCTTATCCTCATAAATTTGATAAAAAGCAAGAAGTGAAAGATTGTTTGAAGTCTCTTGGAAAAAAAGTGAAGACTGCTGGAAGAATTATGACTAAAAGAGATCTTGGAAAAATTATTTTCTGTGACTTGCAGGACCAGTCCGGAAAAATTCAAATTGTATTACAGCAAGGAGAAACTCCAGAAAAAGTAAAAAAATTATTTAAATTAGTTGACGTCGGAGATTTTGTTGGAGTGGAAGGGAAAGTTTTCAAAACAAAAACGAAACAAATTTCTATTTTAATGAAGAAAATTGAAATTTTGAGCAAGGCAATAAAACCTCTTCCTGAAAAATGGCACGGCTTGCAGGACAAAGAAGAAAGATACAGAAAAAGATATCTTGATTTAATTATGAGTCCGGAAATCAAACCGGTTTTCGAAAAAAGAGAAAAAGCTATTGACGCGATTAGAGAATTGCTAAAAAAGAAAGGATTTAGCGAAGTGGATACTCCTTATTTGCAGACAATTTACGGCGGGGCGAGTGCAGCGCCGTTCAAAACGCATTTGAATGCTCTAGATATTGATTTATATTTAGCAATTTCGCCCGAATTATATTTGAAAAGATTAATTGTAGGTGGATATGATAAAGTTTTCACGATTGCACGAAATTTCAGAAATGAAGGAATTGACAGATGGCACAATCCAGAATTCACGATGATGGAAATTTATCAGGCATATGCAGATTACAACGATATGATGGATTTGTTCGAGGAGATTTTTGAATATGTTTTTAAAAAAGTTAATAGAGGCACTAAAATAAAATTCAGAGGAAAAGAAGTTGATTTTAAACGGCCGTGGAAAAGAATAACAATGGCTGAATGTATTAAAAAACACGTTAAGATTAATGTGGAAAAAATGTCTGAAAAAGAAATTTTAAATTTTATTGATAAAAATAATTTGCAAATAAAAAATAGAACTTGGGGGTTCGCTGTGCAAGAGATTTTTGAGCATTTTTGCGAGGACAAAATAGAACAACCCACATTTATATTAAATCATCCTATGGAAACAACACCTTTATGCAAGACACATAGAAAAGATAAATTTTGCAGAACAATTGAAAGATTTGAACCTTTTTGCATGGGGGCTGAATTAGGAAATGCATATTCAGAATTGAACGACCCAATTTTACAGAGAAGACTTTTAGAGGAACAACAAAAACTCTTGAACAAAGGAGACGAAGAAGCGAATCCTTTCGACGAGGATTTTGTAAATGCAATTGAAATTGGAATGCCTCCGACGGGAGGACTTGGTTTGGGAATTGACAGAATGATAATGCTTCTTACTGGACAGGATTCAATAAGAGATATTTTACTTTTTCCATTTATGAGAAGAGAAAAGGAAGAGGGGAAATAAAATGGGAATAATAACTGGCATTTGGATTAATTGTTGGATTACTTTTAATATCATTTCCTGGAGCAATGGCTAAGATATTACAGATTAGTCCTTCGAGAGGGGGAATTGAGATTAAAAAAGAAAGGGGAAAATGGAAAGGGAGAATGAGTCCTAGTTTAGAAAAAACCTTTGGAATTGAGAGAGCAAAATTTTGGTTAAGAATTGTTGGAATTGCTTTTTTAATATCTTCGATTATTGCATATTTGAGTCCTAATGCTCCTTAAATTTTATTTAAATATTTTTCAGAAAACTTAATAAATTCCTAATTATTAATTTAAATAATGGGAGCCGGTGATTTAATTGTTAAAAGCAACATAAAAAAAGTTGTGAGAGAACTGCAGGGAAAAGAAGAAGAAATTACGAGTGTTGCAGAGGAAGTTAGTATAGCCTTGGAAAGAAAAGTTGAAAACATTCTAAGTGAAGGAATAAAAAGAGCTAAGGCAAATCAGCGACGAACTTTGCAGGCGAGAGATTTGTAATTGAGTAATTTGACCAATAAGTTACAATTACGGGTCTTGAGCAGAAAGATTTGTAATTTTTAAATTTTAAAGTATCCATTCTATAACAATAATAATTATAAATAATATATTAGAAAATATAATATGGCAATAACAATTGAAGATTTTTTGAAAAGTGCAACGGAAGAACAAAAAGCCTTAATAGATGAAATTAAAGAATTTGCAGAAGAAGAATGCACTGCTACTAATTTATATAATCAAGCACTTGCTCCCTTCAGGGAAAGAATAGAATATGAAAAACGATTTTGGGGAGAAGATAGTCAAATTACTGGACTTATAATTGATCAGGAAATTTTAGAACCTGCAAGAACAATTTTAAGGCCTTATAAAAATCGACTAGGAGGAATAAGAAAAAGAATAGGTTTTTGTATGGAAAGGGCAATTAAGATTGGAATGGGAGATTTGGGAATAATTCAAAGACATTATCAATCTTATGTAGGAAAGCCTCTTCCAGCGAATTAATTAAGAATTAATCTTTTTTCTTCCGCCAATTCAAAAGCCATAAGATTCCAATAAGAAATGCTGGTCCTGCAATAATTAAAGACCAAGACAGCATATACCATTCTAATTGTGGATTCATTAATAACGTGAAAATATATAACAAACCTGCAAAGATAAAAGCAATTCCTCCAATTATTTCATGTTTCCAAGAAATTAATAGAACTATTAATAAAATAAATACTGGAATATTGTGCATAAAAAGACCTATTAATATATCTCCAAGACTAGATGCAGAATCAAAAACATCCAAGGAAAACATGGCTAAAAATAATATAAATAAAATTGATAATATTCTCGGTGTCCAATACAGCCATCGATTAATCTTCTTTGTCTTTTTAGTCACCAACTTTTTCATATAAATTGGAGACGATCAGATTATATAAATTTTTTGATAGAAAATTGTCTCATTTTCACTCGATATAACCTTACTCATAAATCGCCTCACAGCAGATTTATTCGTTAGAAAAAATTTTAATGTAATAATAAGTTTCTTGACGGAAAATGGTGATAAGAATAAATTAATATAATGATAAAAAAACTGTTAGCGTTATCTGGGTTGGGCGGGTGGGAATTAGATATTTAAACTGAAAACTATTTCATCAATCATGCCACATAACAAAGCAAAAGGTTCAAAAATTGAAAGAGAACTTTTTCAGATTTTTGTGGACAATCACTTCAGAGCTGTTCGCGTCGCTGGAAGCGGAGTTATGGAAAATGCAGAATGCGATATTATTGCCGGAAAAAAAGGAATTGGAAAATATGCTGTGGAAGTCAAATCAAGTAAAAAACCAGTAAAATATATTTCAAAAGAACAAATTGAAAAATTCATTATTTTCTCTGACATTTTTGGGTTAACGCCGATAATTGCGTTAAGGTTTAATCGAGAGGGATGGATTTTTCTAAACCCGAAATATCTTCAAGATTCTGGGAAAAATTTTGTAATCACATTAGAAGACGCAAAAAAAAAGGGAAAAAGATTCAGCCAGTTCTTTAAGGAATAACACAATAAACCTTAAAATAATCTGAATATTGATTAATCTATGAAGTGTGTGTTAATTTTGTTTGTAATTTTAATTTCTATTAATCTTATTTATGCTTCTTGCAGTGAAGGACAGATTGATATTAACACTGCGACGAAAGAAGAACTTGAAGAATTATATGGAATTGGTCCTGTAAAAGCAGACGCGATAATTAACTCAAGGCAATTTAATTCTACTGATGATTTAATCAATGTAAAGGGTATTGGAGAAATTATTTTAAATAAAATTAAAGAACAGAACCTTGCATGTGTTGAAAATGAGAATATAGAAGAAAATGAAGAAAAAATTCAAAATAATTCTGAAGGAAATGAAAAGGATAATTTAGTGGTAAATAAAGAAAACTCTCCGCAGGAAATTAATTTAGAGTTAAAACCGATAAAATTAAATTCAAATACAAAAAATATAAAAAGCGAGGATGTTGAAAAATTAAATACAAAAAGTTATGCGATTTACGGACTTGTAGGATTTGGTATTTTACTGGCTTTTTTATTTGCATTCAAGAAAATTAAAAATAAAAAATATAAAAATGAATTTAACTGAAACCAAAAAAATAAGGGCGATTATAATATTGGAGGTAATTGGAAAACCCCCAGAACATTTGACAGAAACTTTGGAGAGTATGATAAAAAATATAGATTCTGAACAAGAGGTTCGTGTTATTGAAAAGAAGATTAATGAGCCAGTTTCAATGAAAGAAAATAAGGAATTTTATACAAGTTTTGCTGAGATAGAAATTGAAGTTGAAGAAATTATGCGATTGGTTGGATTAATGTTTAAGTATATGCCGTCACACATTGAAGTAATATCACATGAATTTATTGCTTTGACAAATAATTCATGGAATGACATTTTGAATGAAACAATAAGAAGGATTCATGGCTACGACGAAGTTGCTAGAATTATTCAGACAGAAAAAATTATCTTGGAAAATAAATTGAGAGAATTAATGAAAAATTTAGATGATAAAAATATTCAAAAAGACGAAAGCAATGAGAGAAAAAAAGATGGAAATAAAAGAAAGAAAAAATTGAAAGAAGATTAGACAAAAAAAATCAAAGGTTGATTGAAGATGCAAAAAAAGCAAGAAGATTTCTAATTGAGGAAATTCCAAAAAGAAGAGAAGAATGTGAAAAAGAAGGACATAAATATTTTTCTTGGAATAGATATATTATAACTTCACGAAGTAGCTATCATGATAAGGTTTCTGGAATGTGTTGTTACTGTTTAACTTCTCTTGAAAGAAATTTTAATGAAGAAGAATGTAATTCTATTAGGTAATTTTATAATTCAATGAGAGACCATATTGGAAGTCATAATTAGTTTCTTCCCTTTGCTTTTTCCAAAATTGTTAATGGGCCTTTCGCTCCCCGATATTTCTTCATAAAGAACCACACAACAAATAATAAAATAATAATTACAAGAGACCATCCAACTATTTTCCCTGTTGAACTTGCAGCTGCTACTTTGCAAGTTTTGCTCAAACAACAATCTCCTTCAAAAGAATCTGCAGTTTCTCCTTCACATGTTTCTCCCTCTGCACAAACTTTTCCTCCAAGTTCATCGCAAGTTTTAGTTAAAATTATATTTCCTCCGTCGCTAGTTTCATTATCTCCACTAGCAGGAATGTAATCCTTTATGAAGTTCAGATAAATCGTCCCAAAGGCATAAGTTTCCCCCCCTATTTTTGCCTTTATCTCTCCGATTATATATTTTTCATCCTCTCTAGATTTAATAGTTAATTCAATTTGTCCGGAAGAATTTTCTTTTAATTTTCCTATGTACTCTAGTGATAGATTAACATAAGGTTTTAATTCGTCTGTTAAAGACAAGGAAATATTTTCAAGATCTTCTTCTCCGGTATTTTTTAAATAAATTATTTTTTTCTTTTCAAAATTTGTTGACATAGAAATTTCTGGTTTTGTTATCTCAAATTTCAGCCCTTTTTCTCCCAAGGCATTTTGGGGTTCATTGGTGAATACATAAACAGGAACATTGTAATTTGTTTTTCCACTGGATAATTGAATGTATTTTAAACTATCTTGATTTACATTTTCAACCCTGAAATTTATAGTTTTCTTTTCTCCAGATTTTAATTCAATTTCTGTTTCTTTTCCGTCGTAATTTATGTTGATTGTATTTTTGGAATCCTGAAGGTTCTGAATATTTAATGAAAAAACTTCGCTGGTTATTACAAACCCAGGATTTAGTGAAAAATCTGCTAATTCCGACGTTGTTGAAAAATTTCTTTTAATATCATCTTCAATTATTCTTGAACCTTGATAATATTTTACATCTTCTATGGAAACTGAATAATTTTCCTGTTTTTCTGGCAAGATAGCATAAAAATAATATTCGTCTTCTATTTTTGCTATATCATATTGGATTGGAACGCGAACATAATCCTCATAAAAAAATATGTTCCCTTTTGAGATTGTATCAATAAAATTCCCAGAAATTTTTGTTATTAATGTTTCTCCTTGGTTGTAATAAGATTTTATATCGAACTCTACTGCGGAGATGAAATTAAGTATAAAGACAAGAAGTAAAATAAATGCAAACTCTTTTTTCATAAATGAATAAGAAAAACGGAGTTAATAAAGTTTATTTTTGTGTGGCTAATATAATTATTTAAAAATACGCTCGCTATTACTCGCAAAATATATTACTCGAAATCCCACTAATGTTTGGATTTCTCGTTAGAAAGATTTCTAATGTAAAATGCCAAGAACCCTCGGAATAAATTCCTGGGCGTGTCTCGGGTTCTTGAACACCCCAAAAATTGTTTTTGCTTTCTCACGGGTTAAAACATGGAATTTACGCAAAAAACAATTTTTGATGTATTAAAAATTATTTAATCTACGAATAAGTTATCAAATCAATTATATTCATAATTAAAAACTATTAATTAATTCGTCGCAAAACCAATTACTTCCCCATTTCTTTTAATCTTTTAAGAACATCATCAAATTCTCCGGAAGGTTTTGCTCTTGGAATTGGCCGTGGCCTGTTCGGCTGTTGCGGGATTATTCTTCTTGGAACCATTCTTGTTTGTGGAATTGTTCTTGATGGGTTCATTGGAAATATTCCTGAAGAACCCGGACCAGAAGGTTTTGATTTTCCAATCTTTAATCTAAACCAAAAACGTCTTAGTTTATTTCTAAAAATGATTCCGATAATCACTAGAAATATTAAAATTATTAAAATCCAAATCCATAATGTTCCTCCCGATTTTTTTAAACAACAAGTATCATCGTATTCACAAGTGTATTCTGATTTTTCTTCTTCATTGCTTCCACAAGATGTCTTGCATTCTCCTTTTCCTTCGGAAACACAAGTATAATTAACAACTGCTATTTCATTACAAGTTCCTAAACAACATGAACCTTCGGCATCGGCAGAATCTATTTTTGATTCAGAACATTGTTTGTTAGATAAACAAATTTTTCCTCCAAGTTCGGTGCATGTTTTTTCTGCGCTCGCTACACTACAACATTTTAATCCCGCGCCACAAACGTAATCAGTTAAAATATTTCCTCCTGCGGTTTGACAATCTGGAGAAGGTATACAGCGATTTTCTGGACAATAATTTACATTATCTTCTCCTCCTCCAATATTTTGCGGAGCCCAAACAGAAGCTAAAATAAATGCTGTGTTTCTTATATTGCCCATCCAGCATCCGTCGCTGTCTTGAACTTTTAATAGCCAGTCCTTTGCATTTTTCTTTTGCATGGGCTCCCCAGTTATAGGAAATAATGCAACAGCAGTATCATAAAACTTGTCGTCAGATTCTTTCCAATATCCATCTGGTTTTTGTTTTGAAAGCAAAGTTGTTTTAAAATCATCGTATCCAGTAATTGCCCATAAAAAAGATTCCGGCAAGAATTTTCCATTATCATCCGCCATTGTTATTAAGTAAGGAATAAATTCGTCTATATTATAATTCATATCATTTAATGCAATCACCGCCCATAAACTTCCTTCGTAGTCACAGGAACCTCCTATTGAAAAACACAGGGAACTTACTTTTTCCGATTTCTCTTCTTCAGCACTTCCAGATTGCGTTCTCTCCAAAACGTGAATTGTCGAGGAGGTTTCTTTTTTGAATAGCAAATTAATCAAAAAACTGGATTCATGGCATTTTACTTTAAACTCTTCATCATAACAAGTTGAGGTAATTCTTAACCAATAGCCATCTTGTGCAATCGCTAAACAATTTCCTGCTGAACCGGATATTTTTTTATTCTCGTCAATTCTTATTTGGTGACTCAAACTATCATAGCTAATATCACATGTTGAAGCATGAGTTGTTTCTATTTGCAAATACCAAACCAAATCGGAAGGGGTGGTATTTTGAGAGATAAGCCAATTTGCTGCAGTTGTTGGGGAAGAACCTCTTTGACTCAACGCTAATATCGCTTGCGCGGTTTCTTTAATTGAACATGAAGTTTTTGGCCAGCAGTTATTATTGCTTGAATCACCCATCAATTCTGCCTGACATTTTCCTGTTGCAAGATGAGAAAATATTTTCTGCTCTAGAGTTAAACCGCTGCATTTTTTCTCGTCGATTTTTTTATTCAAGCAGTCATAGGCAAGATTTATTTTTGCTGTTTCGTCGGTTGAGGTTGTAGAAATATCTCCGGTGGCTGTTGCACATTTAGAATTAGTTCCACAAACTTCTCCAGAACTACAATTGGAATTAGAAGTACAAGCATCTCCAACATCCGCAGATATTACTTGCAGATATAAAATAGAAATTAGGACTAAGGCAAATAGCACACTCTTTTTCATGAAGGGGAAAGGTAATTGCTATTTTTAAAATTTTGCTAAACAAAATTTTAAGCCCCAACAAATTTTAGAGTTAATTTGTTTGGTTAAAAAGTTTTATATTAGATTTTATCTTCTTTGTTAGATTATAACTACTTGCCCATTTTGCATAAGCATTCCAGCCTTGAAAAATCTCAAGGAAATTCTCGCTGGAGATTTTTCCTTCGGTAAATAATAAAATTTTATTTTTCATGTTTTATAATATTAGTTAATTTCAATTCCAGTTTTAAGAACTTCTTGAATAATTCCAACCTGATTTTTTCCTTTTTCAAATTCTTCGGGGGTATAACATAAAACTTCTAAAGGAGTTTTTTCCTTCCAATTCAAATAAATATATAATGACCTCTCATTCCATTTCACACCTTTAAACTTTTTAGAAATTACTAAAATATCAAAGTCGCTGTCTTTTCTAAAATTTCCTTTTGCTCTGCTTCCGAATAAAATTAATTTATCAATTCCCATATTCTTCAGCCTTTTCT
>JBAZOZ010000024.1:0-11623 GCA_041648455.1 Candidatus Pacearchaeota archaeon
AAACAAAAGAAAAAGGAGCTAAAAGACTGCCAAGAAAAAAAGCCTCTTTAGATAGTATTTTATATTTCAACAAATGGGGAAAAAGAAAAATGAACAATCCGCCAGTTGTGAAATTGCATGCTTGATTTATTCTCTATATCCAAACGACAATAAATTATATTCTTCCGTATCATAAACCGCAATCCCTTGTTCATGAAACAAAACAAATTCTCTAATTCCAACATCTAAAGCCATCTTGCTGCAAATCGTGCAATAAGGTTTTCCTGCAAAAGATATTGCCCCAGATTCTAATCTTGCAAAATATAATCTTGAATTTTCTATTTTATCCGAATTATTAATTAAAGCATCCATTATCGCTCTTTGCTCAGCATGAACACAACAAGTTTTATCCGTAACCTTTCTATCTAATGTATTTTTATCTTTTAAACATCGTCGCTGACTTTCCAGATTATTCGGCGGAGAATTAGCTCCTTTTCCAATAATTATTCTGTCCTTAACAACTATCGAACCACACTTGTCTTTTTGACATGTCGCTCGCTTAGCAATTTCTGAAGCTATCAAGATAAATCTCATAGCATCATTTTTTTCACTTCCGTAAAGATATCTCATAAAAAACTCAGAATGGATCGGTTAAAAAAGATTTGTATGAAAAACGATCAAAGAAATTTTCTTACATTTTCTGGAGCGCGTGACTTAAAATACTCGTATAATAATTCGGTATCCAATTTATCAAATCTACTCTTTCCTCTTTCAGTTAAATCTCTCAAAGGAATATATGAAAAAACTTTCTGCATTTTTCTTGCCTCGTTAAAAATACATCGATAAGATAATTCATCTGCAGAACTAATATCATGTCTTATTCCAAGAACAATGGGAAATTTATTTCCTTCGACAACAAAATGATTATCTATCTCAAAGAAACTAACAGAAGCGTCATGGGGAGAATGAAAACGAATAACGCTGTTCGACAAATCAGATGCAATAGAAATATAGAACCTAATTAAATTATAAAAATTTACTTTTCTTTCTCGATCTTCTCCCTTAGAAATTTCCAAAAATGTCCAATTCATTGATTTCCAAGTATCATAATCATTATCCAACGATCTTTCCATTTGAGTAATCATATCAAAATATTATTTATTTCCTTTTTAAAAATTATTATACTAAAGATATATTCAAAAAAGAAAAGGGGCAAAAGCCCCAATAAAAAAATTATTTATTGTTCCTCATGCGATTTCACCGGAGGCATTTGGAAATCGCCTCACAGCGTCGGAAAGGAGATAGTGTGAGGAAGAACCTTGGTTCTTCTCATCTCCAAACTTCAATTCCCAAATCAGACATTTCTCTTCGTGCAGGTTCAAATCTTTCTTCTCTCATATGTCCTAAAACATACGGTGAAGAAACTCCAGTCATAATTGTAATGACCCGGACTTTTCCTGCAAACTCTTTAGAAATTCTTGCTCCAATAATAACTTGTGCTTCTGGACTTAAGTTTTCAGAAACAATTCTACCGATGTGGTCGAATTCTTCCAACTTCAAATCAGGTCCGCAAGTTACATGTATCAAAGCTCCAGTAGCTCCTCGATAATCCACGTCAAGTAGAGGATGTGTGAGTGCTTGCTTTACAGCTTCGTTAACACGATCTTGCGTATCATTCTCACCAATTCCGATAACAGCAACTCCGCCATTCTTCATAATTGCAGAAACATCTGCATAATCCAAGTTAATCAAACTTGGCAATGTAATTGTCTCAACAATTCCTTTAATCATTGTAGAAACAAGTTCATTAGCAACAGCGAAAGCTTGTTCAATTGGCAATTGTCCAGCAATATCAACAAGTCTATTGTTATCAAGAACAATACACGTGTCTGCAACTTCTCTAAGTTCTTGAAGACCAAATTCAGCTTTGTCTATTCTAGCTTTTTCAGCTTCGAAAGGCATAGTCACAACACCGATAACAACCGCGCCAGTTTCCTTAGCCATTTGCGCGATTACTGGAGCTGCGCCTGTTCCGGTTCCTCCGCCCATTCCACAAATAACAAAAACCATATCTGCTCCTGAAACAGATTTCTTAATATCAACGACAGCTTCTTTTGCAGCTTCTCTACCTCTTGCAGGCATACCGCCGCAACCTAAACCACGAGTCAATTCCTTACCAATAAGAAGTTTCTCGTCGGATTTTGTAACACTCAAATGCAAAGCATCTGTATTAACACCATAAACTGTTGCGCCATTAATACCTTTATTGAAAAGCCAAGTAATTGCATTACAACCACAACCACCAACACCAAAAACTTTTATGTTTGCTTTTCCAGCTCGAAGTTCGTCAAAATTAATGCTATGCGTCGCTGAATGTTCTATTGCTTCTTTTGCAAAATCTAATACCATTTTTTTTACCTCCTGTCAATTGTATATTAAACTTTTCAATTTTCTTCGAAAAGTTTAAATAGTTGATACACTATCAACTAATCAGAACAAAAATAGAGGAACACCTCTGCATGCAAAGGATATTAATTGACGGCAATCAATTAATATAACAAAGAAAACAAAACCTGCTTCTTTAAATATATTTTGGTGATGAAAAGATATTTCTCCAACAATTATTTATATAAATATAATTAATGATGAATCACAGAATTTCTCGGACGTATTTCTACTACATAAGAAGATTTATCTTTATCACACTCTTCCCTTTCAACAAATAATCTTTTAATTATTGACCATGGTTTGCTTTTAATAGATAATTCATGAATCAATTCAGTATCATATTTCACTGCTCTTTCTCCAGTTTTGTAATGTTCTATTACCCTAACCGCCTCTGAACATAAAATATTTTTAACATAATGAGCACATTTTATATTATATTTCTGAGCAAGAAAAAAAGATTCTTCTATTTTCTTTTCTATCTTCGATAAATCTATTTCACCTTTCTCATCCCTGAATTCTGATTTTCCAAACATAAATTCACCAACAAGAAACAATTTATAAGAATTTGTATGATGAAAAGTTATTTTATTTAGAATATTGCTCAGCATCAGACATCTGTCATGATGCTTCACTAAAAAACCGACATCTAATAATTCCTGAAAAAATTATTTAATTATAATCACGAATAATATTGATAATCTATTACGGAAATTAATGATATAAATTGCTGTTAGCGTTATCTGGGTTGGGCGAATGTTTGCGATTTGACAAATTAGAGAGAATAATAAATCGCGGGCACGAGTTGGGCGGGAAATAAATAAATTCATTTTATCTCCTTTTCCAACTCTTTAATCTTCCCCCAACTTTTTTTCAGATTCTCGTTCGCTTTATTAACAACAATCTTTAAAAATTTATCATCAACAATCAATTCCTCTTCATGAATTATAGGAAATTCTAATTTCTCCGTCGATAACAATTCAACAACAAAACCATTTCCTTCAGAGATAATTCCACTTCTTTTCCATCCAACTTTTTTAGCTTTATTTAAAATATGAAAAGCATCTTCTAAATTTTTGCACGCAACATGCAAAACACACGGCTCTTGTTTGAATTTTATGTTTAATGGATTTGATTTTTCTAAAATATCTTCGTTTCTCTTATTTCTTTCTCTTTGGGCGGGCGGGGAGGAATTAGATAAAAAAATCTTCTCTAACTCATTTTTCAACTCCTCAAATGTAATTAAATCATGACTCACAAACTTAAAAAGTCCTTCAGCTTTTTTATCCTGGTCTATCATCAAGACAATTCGTCCAGAACAAGAAGAAGTCGTATAATAATTATCTAAAGAATTTATTTTCTCGCATAAAGAAACAACTTTTTCGTCGCAATTTCCTTTTGAAGATTTATCTTGTTTAGAAAGAACTGTTTTTTTTCTTCGATTAAATCTGTCAAATGGCATAAAACTTAAATAGAATAAGAGTATTTTAAGATTATGGAAAAACCAATTATTGCTACAACTTTATCTGGATTATTTATTAAACAAGAACCTTGGGATAAAGCACATATTTTATGGTATGAAAAAGCAGCAAAAAGATTAAAAGATGAGTCTGTAAAAGAATGGGCGGGAAAACCAGATTATTTTAATGGAGTAGATGAAGTAATGCAAAGACTTTATCCAAACTTATCCGAAGATGAAAGAACTTCTAAAGCAAGAAAAATGTTCTTTGATTCTGTATTAGTATATATAAAAAAACATCCAAAAGTCAAGAATGAACAGATAATCAAATATTTTAAATCATTAAAAAAAGAATATCAGCTTGTTCTAATAACAACAAATACTAAATCAGCATTAGAAAAGATTTTATCTGTTACAAATTTAGAAGATTTATTTGATATTATCGAAACATCAAAGCCAGAAGAAAAAGATGATAAAAGAATTGTATTTGACAAATTTGTGAGAAAATATGGTAAACCAATTTTATATATCGGTGGAAATAAAAAAGATAGCTTTGATTATTGTAAAGAACAAAATATTCCTTGCATTTTTGCTAATCTTAAGAGAGGAGGAGAAATAGAAAAAATAAAATCAATTCATAATTTAAGAGAACTAAAAAAAGAGATATCAAAAATATAATTAACTCTTCTCCAATCTCACCGCATTTATTCCCTCTTCTTCACACATTTCCACAAATTCATCTGCATCTTCCTCACTTCCAACAACGCTTCCATAATGCATTGGAATTGCTAACGACGGCTTTATCAGCTTCGCTGCCTCAACAGCCTCTTCAACAGACATTGTAAATCTTCCACCAACAGGAAGCAACGCAATAAACTTATTTCCAGCTTGTTTAAATCCAGTAAGTTTTTGCATTTCAGGAATTTTATCTGTATCCCCTGCATGATAAATTAAAACATCATTCATCTTAATCAAATATCCAACCCATTCTTCTTCTTTTGAATGAAATGGCTTGTCAAGATTATAAGCAGGAATCGTAGATATTTTCACATCACCAATTTCAATTTCCTGTCCTGGCTCAACAACCTCAATTTGAATCGGAATTTCAGAACGGGTTATCTTGCTTTGACAATCCGCAGGCAAAAGAATTTTTGTTCCGTTCTTGACAATTTTATTTAAATCAGCGAAACTGCAATGATCGTAATGACTATGTGTAATTAAAATAACGTCTGCCTTTTCTCCCCCTTTAATATTATACGGATCAATATAAATTATCTTCGAATTTCTAATTAAAAATCCAGAATGCCCAAGCCAATTAAGTTCAACATCATCTATTTTCATTGGAAAAGTAGAAAGAAAAATGATTTTAAAAAACTTTGTTACTGAGAAAAATAATTAATATTCCTTAAACTCCCCTAGAATATTTAACCAATAATTAAGTTCCTTGTAAAGACTAATGGTTGAATTATAAAGAATTTTATATTGAATATCTTGCTCAAAAGATTTTCCTTTGCTGAACAATACCTGCTCTCTAGAAAATAATTTTTTCTCAAGATTCAAGACACATCTGGTTATCTTGTCCAATTCTTCCTTAGCACAAGAAACATCTAGCGGAGCTAACATATCAAAAAATGAAACTATGAGTTATTAAATATTATTATATTGTTCAGTAAATTAAAATAATTAAATTAAATTTGCTCGCAACAAGTTGCTCGAATAACAGAACTCATTAATCGACTTCGTTAGATTAATTCGTAATTAAAAATTTTTAAGCGAAAATCATGACAGCGTTGGATTTGAGTAATTAATCCACGAAGTGCTATTGATTTAAGAATATAATTTAGTAATTAAAAAACTATTTCCATCGATTCTCATTTCCCATGATTTCTTCTCTTTCTTTTCTTGTAAACTTTTTTGCCTTTCCTTTTAAACTTCCTTTTAGTGATATATAAGAACTCTTTCTCTTTCTAAACCAAAAATATCCACCAACTAAACCAATAATAAATAATCCAATTCCAGATAATAATCTCCAATTAAAGATATTTCCTCCAGGAGATAATTGAACATTTCCCGACGATAAATTAGATGAAATTAAAATTAATCCAATGCTCAATGCACTAAGAACGATTATAAAATGTGTAACTTTTCTTTCGAGAGTAGTTTTTTTCTTAAAAAAAATAGGCCTCCCAAATTCATTAAAAAGTCGTATTCCAAGACTATTCCTAGAATTTTCTCCATAGGGCACCATCCGATAATTTAATTCATATCTTTCTGCAATATCTTTAAGACTAGTAGAAGGATAAATAACATCATGCATATGGCCACGTTTTCTTGTTGTTTGTTTATATGATTTCAGTAGGGGATGGAGACCAAATAAAGCACGTATAGAGTCCAAAAACGGAAGTGATTTTAGAGTATTCTTTGTTTTTTTCATAACAAAATAATGATCATAACTCTCATCACTGGGAGCAAATATTATCATCGATTTAGCGTGAGAATTTGTCAAGAAATCAGAGATATCTTCATAACTTGGTAAAGCAGTCCAATTTCCAGGATGAGTATGAATATCTGAATATTTTCTTTTATTATGTTGCATCCATAATTTAGATATTTTATAAGGATTAGACCAAACCCTATTTTTTGTATTCACTAATGTAACTTCTTTCATTTCCTCACCAGGATATTTGATATAAGCATGCTCTAAATCAGGATCCTTTTCACTTTCAACAATCTCCCTCGAACTTCTTCTCTTTTTCTTTTCCATCTTAATTATTTATCTTCTCAAATTCCCTAGCAATCTCAATCATCTTCTGCTCTTGAAACTTGTCGCACATGATTTGCATACCGACGGGAACCATAATTTGATTTTGTCTTTCTATTTTATCAATTTTCCCTTCAGGGTGGGCGAGCGATTTCGCGAAGGAGAAATTTAATTTATCAATTCCAAGCGGGGTCGTGAGTTGGGTGGGAAAATGATTCTCTGAATCAAAAATTTTTCCAGCAGGAATTGAAATAGCACAACAACCAGCAAGATTAGCCGGAATTGTCAAAGCATCTGCTGCATACATCTCTTCAACAGAAATATTCTCTCCAATTTTCCATGGAAGCCGTGGAACCGTCGGAGAAATAATTGCATCCACACTCTTAAACGCTTTCGCAAATTCGTCTTCAATTAATTTTTTTGCTTTCAACGCTTGATAATAATATCTTCCATGATGCTCTGCTTTTGTTATTTCGCTTCCTCCCAAAATTCTTCTCAAAACTTCCCTGCCTGCTTGCTCTTCAATTTTCTTTCCATAACGCCTTCCGTCAAATTTTCTCGTGCCGGAAAAAAATTCAACATAAACCAAAGGATAATAAGTTTCAACAGCCAAATCAATATAATCAATTTTTATTTTCTTCAATTTCCAATTATTTTTCTTAGCAACTTTTTCAATTTTCTCATTAATTAAATCAGAAATTTTTTTATCAACTTTCAAATCCGATAAATCTAAAATCCCTATCGTAAAATTTTTATTTATCTTTCCAATTTTCCTATCTTGACTTATTGAATCACAATCATCTTCTCCTTTTATCACATCTAAAAGCAATGCACAATCAGAAACATTTTTTGCAATTGGTCCGATTTGATCCAGCGACATGGATAAATCAATCAAACCATAACGAGAAACAGAAGAATAAGTCGGCTTGATTCCAACAACGCCGCAATGCGACGCGGGATTTCTAATACTTCCTCCAGTATCACTTCCTAAACTTAAATCACAAAAACCAGCAGCAACAGAAGCGGCACTTCCCGACGACGAACCGCCAGGAATTAAACCAAAAGCAGAAGGATTCTGACAAACTCCAAATGCAGAAGTTTCACCGCTTCCACCGCAAGCAAACTCATCCATATTGCAAATTCCAATTATCAAACCATCCTCATCGCGAATTTTTTTAACCACCGTCGCGTCATAAGGAGATTTATAATCTTCCAAGGTTTTTGACGCACAAGAAGCATTAAGCCCCTTAACATTTATATTTGCCTTGACTGCAATAATCTTTCCAGCAAGTTTCCCTGCTTTGCCTTTTGCAATTTTCTCGTCAATTTTCTTCGCTTCCTCAGTTAATTCTCTCTCATCGCGCAACTGAAGAATTGCATTTATTCTTGAATTTTCTTTTTTTATTCTCTCAAGTTTTTCTTTTAAGTTTGATAAAGTTGTCATTTTCTATAAACTCCCAATTTCTTAACTAATTTATTTACATAATTAAAATCTTGATCGCCGGTTAAAATAACATCAAAATTCTTTTTATAATCCTTCAAATCTCCCTCTTCATCATCATTATAAAATCCTATTTTGATTAAATTATCATAATTAAATCCTTCAATCATCCCAACATCTCCCAAACTATCTCCTAGCAATAAAACATTTTTTCTTTTTTCAATTTTCTTAAAAATTTCGGGATGGTCCTTTACAGAAGTTTCATCTTTATTAAATACATGAACAATATCCTTAACACCAATAAAATTACCTTTTTTATCATAAGAAAGTTCATTGGCAAGAACATGAACATTATCTAAAATTAATTTTTTCTTTATTAAAAACTCTTTAATTAAATCTCCAATACTTGAAGATATAATTACTATCGGAATTTGATTATTTTCCATTGTATAAAAAAAGTTATCTACTCCTTTTCTTAATACAATAAGATCTTTATCTAAGATATCTCCAGTACATTTCTCAATAACTTTCTTGCTTAATCCACTTTCGCCCAGTAAACTAAAATGTTTATCCCACCATTCATACATTTTCTTCTTTTTTACTTGTAAAGAAATTGCAGGATCAACTTCAATTGAATGATAAATATCAAACAAAGCATTAGCTTTATCAGAATATTCTTTACCAAGATAAGGACCATTTCTAATTATCGAAATAAGAGAATTTACTTTCTTTCCATTAGGTAAAAATAAATTTGTTAAGGTCTTATCAAAATCAGCAAGAACATGGAGTTTATCAACCCCATCATTTTTAAAAGATTTAACCTTTCTCTCTAAATCTTTCTCATCAACAATAATAACTTCCTGTCTCATTTCCAACTCCCCCTCTCCGCAATTATGAAATTATCATCCTTATTTGGCGCGTTTTCAAACATTATCTTTCTATCAATCTCACAAATTTTTCCAG
Source organism: Candidatus Pacearchaeota archaeon (assembly GCA_041648455.1). GTDB lineage: Archaea > Nanobdellota > Nanobdellia > Pacearchaeales > GW2011-AR1 > JBAZOZ01. Next base: position 9,049 of record JBAZOZ010000024.1, read on the forward strand.
AATTTTCTTCTCTCTCACATTTTTCTCTTTCAATCAATGGCTCTTTCTGGATTTTATCAGCAACCTTTTCCAATTTCTTAGAAAAAGAATCCATGATTGCCTTTGCCTCTTTCTTAATTTCTTCTCTTTCTTTATCCGAGATTTTGTGGAATAAAAAATCAGCCATGAAATAGAAAGGGGGAAGGGATTTATAAAATTAGTCTATATTAATTAGAACATGTCCAGCAACACCAAGATTATAAATTTCTATCTTTCCTATTTTCTTTTTTCCTTCTCCCTCATGAATATGCCCACAAAGAACATATCTTGGACGATATTTTCTAACATAATCTAAAATTAATTTACTTCCTGCATGTTTTCCTATCCAACTTTTCGGAGGATTATATCTAGAAGTAACTTTATCCAAAAATCCATAAGGTGGTTGATGACACAATAAAATATCTAAATTTCTAAAACTCTTCAAAACTCTTTTTGCATTATCACTTTCCTTTTTTGCCTTATTTATTATTAGCTTATCTTTCTCTTGAAATTCTTTAATCCACGAAGTATCAACAAAATATTCTAAAAATCCAATTCTCAATCCATTAATATTTCTCAACCCATTCTTAATCAAAGAAACATTTTCCAAATTATTAATTCCAGAAATTAAATAATGTAATTTGATCTTATATTTTTTCTCATCTTTTCTAGTTTCTGCGTCACTAGAACCAACATTACCTAAAATTGTATAAACAGGAGCAAACGTCGACAAATATTTTAATATATTTATTGATGAATCATAAACTTCATCATACACTTCTTTTATTTCTTTTTTTGTATATTCTTTTTTGGGCAAACTTTTTTGTTTTCTTTCAACATTTTCAAAAAACTTCTTTCTTGCTAAATCTGCCTTTCCTAAATCTCCAGTTAATAAAATTAAATCTACATTTCTAATTGGAATCTTTTTTATTTTTTCCAAATCTCCGTGTGGATCACCAATAGCTAAAATCTTCATAAAACATTAATGAATTATTGATTTTTAAAACTAATTAAAAAAACAAAAAAGAAAAAAAAATTTAGAGTTAGTCCTCGTCTAAATCGAGTTCTACCTCATCGTTATCATCTTCAAATTCTTCCAACTCTTCTGATTCTTCCATTTTCTTAAAAACTTCTTGTTTTTGAGAGACAGAAAATTTCCTACCTTCAAAACTTCTTGTTTTGAATGTCTCCAATTCGGAAGAATTGGATGACTTGGAAATCTTTGATTTCCATGGGATGAAAAACTTTTTGTTTTTCATATTTTCTATATTTGCAAAACCTTCAAAACTTCTCGTTTTGAATTGGGACAGAAAACTTTTGTTTTCTGTATCTTTAATCTTCAGAATTTCTTATTCTGAACGAGACGGAAAATTCTTTATTTTCCGTATTTTGTCTGTGCGCAGGCACAGCGAGGTTATTGGAAATGGCAAGTTATTAATCTCTTCTTTTCCAATGACCGAGTAAGATTTTGCATCTCAAAAGATAAAACCTACTGAATTAATTGATTTTTAAATATTTCTATATTTTTTATTGCACAAAATTGATGAAAGTTATAGATATCAAAAATATAGCGTTGATAAATTATCTACAAAACTTAACAAACTAGATTTAAATTAGTTTAATTAATACATCAAAAATTGTTTTTTGCGTAAATTCCATGTTTTAACCCGTGAGAAAGCAAAAACAATTTTTGGGGTGTTCAAGAACCCGAGACACGCCCAGGAATTTATTCCGAGGGTTCTTGATATCTTGCAAATGCTGAAAGCGTTTAAGGGTGGGTGGGAGGGAATAATTTAAATAAAACTGAGAAGATTAATAAAAATTATATCTTAAAGATTACGGAGTCAATCTATCCCTGTCTCTAGGGAAAAGTGTAACTTCCCGAATATTGCCTAATCCAAGAATTAACATAGTTAATCTCTCAAGTCCAACTCCCCACCCGGCATGCGGCGGAGCACCGAATCTAAAAGAATCAATGTAACTTTTGAAATCTTTGGGATTTAATCCCTTAATTTTTAATCTTTCAGTTAACAAATCAGGAATATGAACTCTCTGCCCTCCAGAAGAAATTTCCATGCCGTTATAAATCGCGTCAAATCCGCCAGAAGCATCTTTTCCCTTGGGCATAATATAAAACGGCTTCCCAGAAATTGGCCAGTCATGAACGAAAACAATCATATCTGAAAATAATTCCCCCAGTTTCTTTTCAGCATCGGTGCTTAAATCATCTTTCCCAACATGAATTTTATGTTTTTTCATTAACTCTGCAACTTCTGCAAAAGTCATATACTTTACGCCAGGAACTTTCAATTTAACTTTTAACAAATCTAATTCTTTCTTGTTAATTTCAAAAACTTTTTTTATAATATACTGAACCGTTCTTGCAAGAACCTCCATGACAACAAATTCATCTGCGAATGCCTGTTCGTAATCCAGTTGCCTCGCTTCATTCAAATGTCTTACAGTATTGTGTTTCTCTGCTCTCCAAACAGTAAAAATTGTGAATACTTTTTCCATGGAACACGCAAGCATTTGCTTGTACAGCTGACAACTCTGA
>JBAZOZ010000025.1:0-10505 GCA_041648455.1 Candidatus Pacearchaeota archaeon
GGGGTTTGTATTGTGATACACAATTTCAAGAGAAAATATTTCCTGTATGTACTTTAATGGGTGCAGGGGTTGGGGCATTTTTTTATGCTTACATGGCTATCGGAGATATGATAATACATCATGAGAAAAATCCATTCAGTCACATTGCAGATAGAATGGACGCAAGAGAAAAAGCAATTACAAACAACATTAATAATTTTTTAGAAAGCAAATAAACTTTAAATTCCTCTTCTATCCAACTCATTATTAACAACAGCAACAGTCTGTGATGCAAAATACATCTTAGGTCCAATGTTAATTAACTTGTATTCTTTCTTCAATCGTTTCATTTCTTTTTTAGGTAGCCCGTTTTGGTCTCCCAAAACAAAAACACAATTTTCAGGAATTTCAGCATTTCTGATATCCTCTCCTTTTTTATCTAAAATAAAAATTTCATTCTTTTCTGCAAGTTCTTCAATAACCTTAAGAAAACTTTTCTTTTCCACGAAGCATCCCGGAAAAACTTCTTTCTTTTCTCCCTGTCGGTATTTGTAAAGAATTTTTTTAATCAAAGTTCCAATATCTTTTTTTGAAATATCCAAACTTCCCACCTCGCTTCCGGTTTCTGGCATCCCGCTTTCTTTTTTAACTTGAATTTCAATATGCTTTGGTGGGTCTGGCATTCCATAAAAAACTAAATGCATTTTAACATCTTTTCTAACATCATGACTTAAAAAAATTCCTTGAATTATTGTATGAATTGCAATATCGATTCTTCCGGCTTTCATTAAATCTCCGCCAGAAAGCGCTTTGCCGGAAGTTGATGCCCTTGATGAAAAATAAACAAAATGTTTCATAATAATATTTTGTTTAAGGTTTATAAATACTTTTTGATATACTATTAAATGAGTGTGATAACAGATTTTTATAATTACATTGCATCTTTAGCTTTGCTTCACCCAATTTTAATTACATTTTTTGGAGGTTTTTTCGGTGGAGAAGAGCTTCTTTTAATTCTAAGTTTCGCATCTGCAAATAATCTTATTCCATTTTTAGACTTATTAATTTTCTTTGCACTCGGTTCTTATATTATGGACCTTTTTATTTTTTCAATTGGGAAAACAAGGTTAGTCAGCAGATTGCATGAATGGAAATCTTTTTCAAGAAAATATGCAAAAATTGATTCCTTAGTTGGACGGCTTACAAAAGAGAGGCATGTCATGATTTTATTTTACACAAAATTTGTTTATGGGACAAGAATTGCTTCAATCCTTTTTTTAGGATTAAAAAAGGTAAAAACAACCAAGTTTTTATTAGTTTCTGCAATTACTATTATAACCTGGACATTTATCGTTGCTGGAATTGGTTGGCTGGCGGGAAAGGGTTTTAATATAATACTGACTTTATTTAAAGATGTCTTTTTGGCAATATCTTTTGTATTCTTTTTTGCAGTTATAATTTACTTAATTAAAAAATGGGTAGAAAAAAAGATTTTAAAAAACCAAAGGAAGTAAATCTGAAATCAAAATCGAAAAGAGAGTTTTTTTTGATTCATGGATATACTGGAGACCCCGAAGATTTTTTGGACTTGGGAGATTATTTAAGCAAAAGGTTTAACGCAAATGTAAGAATCCCGGTTTTATACAGTCATGATAAAAGAGTTCAATCTCTAGATAATCTGAATTTTGAAGATTTTTTGAAACAATTAGAGAAAGAACTGAAAGAAGAATTAAAAAAAGGAAAGGAAATCGTTCTTGGGGGTTATAGTTTTGGCGGACAGCTTGCTTTGTACCTTGCTGCAAAATATCCCGTTAAAGGAATTTTTAACGTTTCAACACCATTGAAATTAAGATTCCCCTTTAACATAAAATTTTTAGAAATTCTTGGATTGTTCAAAAAATATTGGAAGAAAAGAAATCCAACACCTTATGAAAAGAAATTAAATAAAAATTTAGTCAAGTATTATGCACATATTAAGGGAATTTCTGTTACAAAAAGAGGCAATAAATTAATCAAGGGGTTATTATCAAATATAAAAGTTCCAAGTTTAAGTATTCAGACGAAAAAGGATTATTTAACAAATTATAAAAGTTCAAAAGTTATCAATAAAATGATAAAATCAAAAGTTAAAAAAGATTATATATTCAATTCAAACACTCATAATATTTTTTATTCCAAAAATAGGAAAAAGGCATATAAGATAATTGGGGATTTTTTCGAAAATAATGTTTTCAAAAATTCTACATAGGCTGCAGCACAAATTCAGGTTTGGCAATTAAATCGCCATCATTAATTACTTTGTACATTCCAATAAAATTATTCTCTGAAAAAACACAAATAATTTCACCATTCTTAATATTCGGTTTTCCAATTAAATCTTGTTTTAAGATTGGTTTTCCGGTCCAAAGTTTTTTTATTTCTGATTTCTTAACTTCAACAATAGGAAAATTTTTTTTCAAAACTTCCTCGGCAGGAATTAAAATTTCTCTTAATTTATTTTCATCTCCTTTTTTATATTCTTCTACAGCGTTTTCAAAGTCATAAAGATTAACAAACTCCTTATCGAGTTCAGAAAAAACACCAGCCCTAATTCTTCTCAATTCAAGCATGTGTGCTCCGCCGATTTCTTTCCCTAAATCATCAATTAATTTTCTAATATAAGTTCCACCTTGGACTTCTGCAATAAATAAAAAATCTTTTCCACCAACGAAATCTTGGGTTTTTGATTTCGTGGCGCCAAAAACTTCAGCTTTGCTGGAGTTCCCAAAAATCTCTGATTTTTTAGGATTCGCTTGTGAATTTTTAGCGTCTTTTTCTAAAATCTCAAATTTTTTTACTTCTCTTTCTCTCTCAACTCTTTTAACTCTTGATTTTACTGGGGGAGTTTGTCTTATCTTTCCAAGAAATTTTTTATTAATAATCTCTTGAATTTCTTCTACTCCCCTTTCTTCATGAATTCTCATAATTCCAATATATTCCTTGTCATGTCCAAGAAAATATCCGGTAAGTTTGCACGCACGATTTAATGCAATTGGTAAAACCCCCGTAACTTTTGGATCTAAGGTTCCGAAATGTGAAGTTTTTCTTAATTCCAATTTTTTTCTCACAAAGTCTGAAACATCAAAGCTCGTCGGTCCTGATGGTTTGTCAATATTTAAAATAGAGAATTCTAAAAGTTCCTGCATTGATTTTTCGTGTTTTATTTTTTCAATATTTATTCCCATTATATCTCTTCAAAACTTCTTGTATTATATTTGTAGTTGAATATCCTTCTTCTAATTCAAATAATTTTAGTTTTCCTCCACATTTTTCTAATATTTCTCTCTCCTCTCTTATTCTTTCTTCAATATAACTTCCCCCCTTGACGTGAATATGTGGTTTTATTATCTCAAGCAACTTTAATGGTTTGTCTTCGTCAAAAATGCTGACATAATCAACGCATGAAAGCCCGGAAAGCAAATACGCTCTTTCATTTTGATTTAATATTGGTCTTCTGTCGCTCTTAAATCTTTTAATTGAATCGTCGCTGTTCAACAATACGATTAATTCATCTCCTTGTTTTTTTGCTTTCTCGAGTAAATTTAAATGAGCAGAGTGTAAAATATCGAAACTTCCATTCGTTGTAACAATTTTTTTTCCAAATAATCTTAACTCATAAGCTATCTTTCTAATTTCTTCATAATTTTTTATTTTTGTCATTTTTTAAATTTCCCATTTGGAAAAGGTAAAAAATTTCCTATTTTTGTCATCTTAAAAATTTCCTATTTTTTCATCCATTTCTTCCTTTCCTCCTCGGGAAATTTTTCAATCGCGTATCGCAACATTGTCCTCGGCATTTCTTTATGTCTTTGCTGAAGAAAAATTTCCAAAACATTTTTATTTCTTTTTCCAATTTCTCTAAGCATCCATCCAACTGCTTTGTGAATTAAATCATGTTCGTCCTTTAATAAAATATCTGAAATTATAAGCGCCTCTCCAAAACTTCTTTTTCTAATAAATGAATAAGTAGAAATAATTGCAATTCTTCTCTCCCAGATGTTTTTTGATTTTGCTAATTCTCTAAGAATTCCAGTGTCTTCTTTCTGTAAGAATTCTCCGACGATATTTGGTGCCGACAAATCAACCAAATCCCAATTATTCACGTTATTTATATTTTTAATATAGAATTCAAAAATTTGTCTTTTTGCGAAATTATCTTTTTTTGCTTTTTTATATTGGTTTGTCAGAATGATTAATGCAATTAATCTTTCTTCATGAATTTTTGAATTCAAAAGCTCTTGAATTTCCTGAAAATTTAAATTAAAATATTTCTTCGCAATTTGTCTTTGTGTAGGAACTTGTATTCCAAGAAAAATATCGCCTTCACCATACTGCCCTTTTCCAGTTTTAAAAAATCTTCTAAGAACTTTTGCTTTCTCTGGATTTTCAAATTCTCTTAGTTCTTTTTTTAATTCTTCCAACATATATAAAAAATCTGCTATAAATTTATATATTTATGTTTATAATAAAAAAGATGTCAGATTATCTTACAATTAGAGATATGCAAAAACAAGTTGACGATTGGATTAAAGATAATAAAGGTTATTGGAATCCACTTTCTATTTATGCACAAGTCGGAGAAGAATCAGGAGAATTAGCAAGAGTTTTGAATAATTTGTATGGTGGAAGAGTCAAAAAATTAGATGAACCAGAAAAAAGAATCGGAGAAGAAATTAGTGATTTAATGTTTGCTTTAGTTTGTTTAGCTAATTCACATAATATTGATTTAGAAGAATCATGGAGAGAAACAATTGCTCGACGTTGTGAGAGAGATAAAAATAGATATAAGAAATAATCTCCCGAGATCATCTTCTTAAATGACTAGAATGAATTCCTCCAGCAAATTCGTCAGATCTTTTATATTCAGGATTAATTCCAACAGAATTTAGAAATTTTCTTAGGGTTTTTTCAAAATAGCTTTTTTGATCATATCCAAATACAACAACGTCGGGTTTAAGTGAACTAAGTAATTTAAGATTTTCCTCTAAGTTATCCGAAGCTTTGATTATTCTATCAACAACATTTAATTCCTCTAATCTCTTTATTCTTTCATCTTGAAAATTCAAGGGATATTTTTTCTTATTTTCATATACAATCTTATCACTTATCACACTAACTATCAAGAAATTACCATATTTTCTTGCATATTTAAAAAATTCTTTATGACCTTCATGTAAAATATCAAATGTCCCAAAACAAAGAACTTTTTTCATAGAATCTATTAAAAACTAATATATTTAAAATTATTTATCCAAATATCTTCTTATTTTCTAACCCAATTTCAACAAGGTTTCTAAGGCGTTATATTCCTGGCTATCGAGCTGAACCGACCCAAACATCTTATCGTTTATTCTCTGTTTATGGTGAATATCTTCATATCCACACCATTCTTTATCTTCTTTTTTGTACCATCCAATTATGTTTGTTAAGGTCGATTCTTCGGTCTGTTCCATTTCTTTTTTCACAACTTTTTCCGCTAAGCCAATAAGTTTATCACATTTAAATGCATAATATTTGATTAATTTTACATCAGAAGATATAAATGTTCTTCCCTTTGCCTGTCCATCTATATGGGGCCCGAGCTCTATTATTTTTACATTGCCTAAGCTTTGAACCCGGAGTAATTGGGCCATCTTCTTTTAATTAAGAGTTATCTTATAAATTTTTATATATTGCATCAATATATTAGAATTATTTGGCCAAAGCTTTTCTCATTTGATGTTTTTGCTTTGTCATTTGTTTGATTCTTCCTGCTTCTATACTAGAATGTTTTGATTGCTTCGCAGCAGCTTTTTCAAATTCTCTTCCAGCCTCGACAACCGATGCTTTTTTCTCGCTTTCTTCTCTTTTATCTTCTGCTTTTTCCTCCTTGGTTTCTTCGGTTTCTTTTGGTTCTTCTTTTTTCTCTTTCTTTTTCTTGCTCGTGTTCTCTTCAGCTTTTTTCTCAAGTTTTTCTGCCCTTATCTTTTTGAATTTCAATTTGTTAGGATAATCAACAAGTTCGACCCGCACAAGTTCTTTTCCATCAGTAATTTCTTTTATAACTTTAACTTTAATTTTATGCGGCGGTCTTCTTATTCCTCTAAACCATAAATAATCATTAAGATACCCATCAATTTTAATTTTTCTTGTATCTCTATCGTAAATTTTCATATGCTTAACTAAAAATTCTTTAATTGTTTTGACTGCCTTCGGAGTTTTTTTGTATCTCGGAACAACTCTGCATTTTTCTCTAAGCGGGATTATATATTCTCTTTCAATTGTAACAATTTTTTCTTCTGTTTTTTTCGCCATTTTCATTAAGGAATTTCCAGTTCAATATCTTTTGAATTTATATTATCTCCAAACATACCTTCCAAACCTCTTTCGGTTTTTATAACGTCATCTTTTGTTTCCCCAATTAATAAAAGTCCGTCTTTTTTAACTAAGATTATTGTTCGATTTTTATTAACAGAAACAACTAAACAATTTCGCATTATTCGTGAATAGTCCTTTAATGAAGGAACAATTTTTCCCTGCAATTCGTATTCTTTTATATATACCATTTTATCCGAAGTGGCTCTTCCTCTGTTTTCTTGGTTTAATGTGCAATTTAGTTCTTCTCCAACTTCTTCTTCTTGCTGTTGTTGCCGACGGATGAATTCTTTTTCCCATTCCGAATTTTTTTAAGACAACCCAAACCGGGGCCCATTTAGTTTGTCGCGCCTTCACGGCAAGAGTTGATTTCTTTGCAGAAATTCCTTTTTGTCTTTTAGAAATTTTCTGTCTCGGAATTTTTCTATTTTTTTCAGACATTTTATTTTATCCCCTCCAGAAATTTCTTTCCTTTTTCAGTCATTTGTCTTCCTGGTTTTTTCTTTCTGACACCCCTTATGTTAGGTGCAAATTCTGTAAAACCCGCTTTATCTGCCTGTTGAAGAATAGTTCTAATAATTTTTCCCCCGGCTTTCTTGAATTTTTCGGGAGCATGTCCTCTATTTTTCTTGCTTCCATATTTTGTTCTAAGCCGATTGACACCAACAATATTTTTCTTATAAACTTGTCTTAAAATTGAAGCAGCTCTTTTATACCAAAAATCTAAATCATCAATTGGTCTTGCTTTACTTGGTGAAGATTTAACATATAAAATCCATTCAGGCGCCTTAAACTCTGGAAGTTCTTTCAAAGCCTCGGCTAATTTCAAATTATACTCTTGTGAATTTAATTCATATACTGGATTTTCCATTTCGATTTGTCTTGCTTTACAGCAATAGAACAACCGAAGTTGTTAAACAAAAATTAATGATAAGGGCGGTTTATAAAACTTATGATACACACTCACTTGAGAGTTCTGAAAATCTTAGAATTTCAGATTATTTGATTAAAGATAATTTTAAATAATCTATTAATTTAATAAAGAGATGAATACAAAATATAGTTTAAATAATTATTTTATCCAAGGAGGTCTAAAATATGCTCATGAAGGGAATCTCTCCGGATTAAGAATGGAATTGAAAAATCTTCGCGCGGAACAAAGAACTCTTAGCTTACCTTTTTCTCAATCGATAAAAAGAAGATTATTTGGAATATATCGTCAAGAAGGACTTTACAAAGAAATAGAAAGAGAATTAGCCCAAGCCAAAGATGTTATCGATAGGCCACACATATTTAGCGACAACTATATTTACATTCATTTAATTAATGCAAGAAATTTATCTCAAGTTTTAAATGACTTGGAGAGACCAGAAGTTATAACTAGAATTAGGGGATTACAATCCAGATATATTAGTGAAATAAAACCCGCTTTTGATAAAAATTGGATTAAGGCAGGATATGAACCACGAGAATTTGCAGTAGTTTAATCATCTCATCGCTTTTCGCCATTTCTTAACATTAATAGTAAACCCAATTACTCTCGCAGTGAACTTGTTTCCCAATCTTTCCAAGATTTCTTCAGAATATTTTTTAACTTTTTCTTTGTCTCTTTCATGCGCAGATTTTAAAACACAAACTTTAACATTATTATGACTCTTGAAATGGCTTACTAGGGTTGAAATAAAATTATCTGTAATTCCCTGCTTTCCCAATTGAACACAACTTAAATTTGCTTTACTCATCTTAAATTTACATTAAATCTTTTGTTTATCTCTTTATAATTTAAATTAAATCCATAAATCCCTTTGAATTTTTTATTAAAATCTTTCTCAGATTTTATTTTCTTTAAAAATTTAATCAAATTAAGAAGTCTCCTCTTACCATACCTTTTTATTAAAAATTCAATAAAAAAACCAGACTCTTTATAAATTCCTCTCCCGCCCTGATTATAAAATTCAAGGAACTCTGAAAACTTGATTGGTTTTTTCTTAATTTTATTTTGCCCTGACAAATAAATCGCTACTCCTTCAGAGAGCCATTTTGGTTTAATTGGGTTGTCAATAATTCCAGAATAGACTTGGAAAAAACAATGAGATAATTCATGCTTAATTAAACTAAAGTACTCTTGATCGGAATATTTATGGCGACTTTCTTTTTCATAATTCTTATTATCAAGAATAAAAATATGTAAATATCTTGTCCATCCAACAACCCAATCTTCGGTTTTATCACCTCGAAGTTCATTAATTGCTTCCCGATCTTTCATTAAAAAAATTTTAGGTTTATTTATTTTCCAGTTTATTCTAAAGAAATTATCTATTTCTTTTACAGCTCTTTTATAAAATGATTCTATTTTCTTATCTTTTCTTACTTTTAGTTCAAATATCATTTTTTCCTCTCCAGAAAATTTTCTATCTCCCTCTTCTTTATTTTAATTAATTTAAATTTCTTTACTCCAAATGTTCCAATGCTCATATCTTTTCTTTTGTAAATATCTTTTCCCTTGAAATAATGAACATCAATATCTTTTTTATTATCTCTCCAATCTTTGCTTTTTGCAGCACAAAATATCGCTACTTCTCTTTTATCTTGTTCAGTTGTCTTGGAAGATTTTATATTCACAAACGGGCTTCCGGGTTTTGCAGTATGAAAAACATCTTCATTTTTTTCAATTTGTTTTACCAATTCTTCATTATTTTCCGCACTTTTTCCCGCGAGAACTTTCTTTCCAGACGAGGTTTCATATTCTCTGAATTTACTTTTTCTTTCCATAAATCAAATAAGAATTAACAATTTTTAAACACTTTCTTTGATCTTTCCAAGTTAATTTCCTCAACGCGTCTTTAAAATCAACCCACATATAATTAGAATGTTCTAATTTATCAATTTTTATTTTATTTCTTTTAATTTCAACAGCATAAAGTTTGTAAGTTTGTCCAATTATTCCAGGGCGATCTTCTATTTTTTTTGGATATTTGTATTTTCCATTTACATTTAAATTAATAATCCTTAATAGCCTTTGCCCTGTCTCTTCAAATATTTCCCTCTTTACAGATTTCTTATAACTCTCCGAGGATTTTTTTCCTCCTTTTGGAAATTCCCAACCAATCCAATGAAGTTTTCTTTTTAGAATAAGATATTTAATTTTTTTCTCTTTGGTGTAAGTTACAATAAAGATTCCCCTGCGATATTTCATTTTAACCTCTTTTCAAATACTAGATAATAAATTTAATATATTTTTTAAACTTTTAGAATGAGTCAGAAATCTTTATTAGAAACAAATTCTTTCACATACTTCCCAAATCTCTCGCCTCCAGAAAATTTTTCAATACTAGAAAATGGTTGCTCTCTCATTTTTTTCATAATTTCCGAGATTTTACTTAGATCTTGCCTTTGTCTTTCAGAAAACGATGAGCTAGAATAATCTGATGCACGGATTCTATCTCTATAATTCATTGCATCGTCTATTAATGCTCTAAATGTTGGATAGTCATTAGTATCAAATCTGTTCTCATCTTCTTCATTCTTATTTCTTTTTCCAATTATGATAACTCTTGTTTTTAGGTCAGCCCAATTAAAATTTGCTCTTGCAAATTCTGCCGGCTCTCTAACACAACCATGTGAGGCTTCTCTTCCGAATGGAGTATTGTGATATTCATGAATACCATTCTGCCCTTCAGACATTCCAGATTCTTTTTCATACCATAATGCAAAAGGCATTTCCCAATTATATCTTTCATTAAATGAGAATTTTTTCTTTCTTTGAACATAATAATATCCAAGGGCAGTATATCCTCCGGGATGTTGATCATTATGTTCTTTTCCGGTAGATACCAAAGACCAAGCAGAGATATAACCAAAATGATTAAATTCATCACCTTCAATTAGATAACAAGTCTGTTGTTGCCTTATTTTTTCATTTTCAACAACTTCTTTATCTCTATCTACTATAATCATTTTTAAAATTGGGGCTTCAATTATTCCCGATCTTTCAATTAATTTTCTAGAACCATTTTTTTCTCCACTAATCTCAACAAAAAACTCCCTTGGGAGATATCTAAATGCAATATCTACGGATTTTTTAATATCTTTTATAAAATCATACCTTCCAAAGATTCTTTCATCCTCCCTTC
>JBAZOZ010000026.1:0-10350 GCA_041648455.1 Candidatus Pacearchaeota archaeon
GAAAAAGAAAGAATTGACGAGAGAGCTGCACAAGCAATTTAATGGGAGATTCGCGTTTAAACTTAGGGAAAAGGAAAATAAAATTAATAGAGAAAAAAAGGAATTCAATAAAAATGTTTGGAGGGAGTTCAGTTCGAAACTTCATAAAGAAGTCGGTGAAAAGGAAATTGCCTTGAGGAGAAAATTCGAAGGAGATTTATCTTCTCAGACAAGAAAACATGTTGAGGAACAGAGGGCAAGGCTTAAACACGAATTTCATTCTAAATTAAACAAGGAAGTTGAAAGAGAACATAATAAATTAAGAAGAGTTTACGAGGAGAAAAATAAACTTATTAACAGACAATTGGAGGAGAAGATGAAGGCATTAAATACTCAGGAGCAAGAATTAAAGTCTTCAATTCAAGGGAAAAGAAACGAAATTGAGAAAGTAAAGGAAGAATTGAGGAAGAAATCTGAGGAAATTAAAGGCAAGGAAGCATTTTTTGATATTAAATCGGAAAGATTCAAAAAAGAACTTAATACTCAAAGAGAAATTTTAGAAAAAAGGGAAAAGGAAATTGAAGAGAAACATTACACTCTTAAAAAAGAATTAAGCAGTCAAAAAGAAAGTTTGGAGAAAGATTTTGCGTTGTTAAAAGATAAAGAAAAATCTGGGTTTGAAGCAGAGAAAGAAAAGTTGAAAAAGAAACTGCTGGAAGATTTTAATTCTAAGTTGAAGAAAAGATTGCAGGAAGAAGAGGCGAGAGTAAGAGAAAGATTACGAGAGGAATTTGTTCAAAAGATGAATGATTATATTGGACAACAAAGGATAATTTCAAGGAAGCAATTGGATTTGAACAAAAATGAAACTAAAGATAAAATTAGAGAGCTTAAAAGAGCGATTGTTGAAAAGGAGAAAAAACTAGAAGAGGATAAGAGGGCGCTGTTGAAAAATGTTGAATTTGAAAAATCTAAATTTGCATTATTTTTTACAAGAAAAAGAAAACAGGAAGAACATAAACTTGAGAGCGAGAAATCTAGACTTACCTCCTTTTTTACTGAGAAGAAAAAACAAAATGAGCATGAACTTGAGAGCGAGAAAAAAGAATTTGAGAGAAAATCAAAAATTGAAGAGATAAAGAAAGTCGAGGAGATTACAAGGAATTTGCATGATAGACTTAATAGGCAACTTGCAGAGAAAGAAGAAGATTTGAGAAAAAGACTCCAGCAGGAGTTTGAGATAAAAACAAAAGAAGAATTGAGAAAACAAAGAGAAGATTTAATCAAAAAGAAAGCAGAACTTGAATTGGGAATCAAAAGGAATGTTGAAGCGTTGCTGAGGTGATTTTAACGAGTTTTAAATAACTTAATCTGAAAAATTGGCTCATATAATTTACAATAAGAATTGGTAACCCCTTAATCTATGAGATATTTAACTTTAGGTAACATGCCCCCACGATTACTTAATCCTAAGGATTAACTTCCCAACGTTTTCCTCACAATATTAGAAATTCAATTTTACATCTCACTTAAAATAACTTCAATCTTTTCAACAATCGCTTTAGATTCTTGTAGGAGTTCAGTAAGTAGAATTTTATTAACATCTGTTTTTGTGCCATACTGAAACTCTTCTCTCAATGATTTAGCATCTTTAGTAGTCATCTGTTCAGTTGTTCTAATAAAAGATATATCTTCCATACTCAAATTAACTTCTTTAGTTTCAACTAGAAACTCTACTGTGCTTATTGTGCATTCGTGATTCTTTGATTCAAAACCTTTCTTAAACAGAATTGCTAATAGTGCATGATACATAGCATAGTAAGATTGAGAAACAGCCCAATCATCAAAGTGTCCTTGAACATTATAATCAGCCGCCTTTAAGTTATGTTTTGCTTTCTCAATATGTTCTTTAGAAAGTTTGTCATTTGGCTTAATTTTTCTCATTCTCTTTTCATTTTCAAGACACCAACTTAACCTATCTTTGCTGTTTGACATTTTTTAACACTCCCAGAAAGGTTGATTCTCCTTTTAATATAATTCCGATTTTTAAGATATTTAAAACTACTTCTTTCTTGTTTTTAATTTCCTTAATTAAGTCTTCTTTCTTTAGAATCAAAGGAACAACTGGCTTAGTTCTAATCTTCGATAGATTTAAACAAAACTTTGTAACCTCTTTAGTTTTGTTTGTTATAAACAAAACATCTACATCATTAAAATTTCTATTGTTTAGAACAGAACCGAATAAAATGATCAGCTCTGCATGTTCAAATTTTTGTATTTCCTCTGCATAGATTTTAGAATATCCTTTTAAATTTCTTTTTTCTTCTGATAAAATAATTTCACACCACTTTATTGTTTCTTCATTGTTTAAATTAATTTGATAGAACTTAGCATTTCCTAAATTGGAAGATAAGACAATATTGTTCTTTTCCAAATCTTTTAAAATTTTAAAAGCACTGCCTACACTAATACTCAGCTTCTTAGAAATCTGATTGATATTAACCAGCTCTAAATTTTTTAGTAAGTAGAGTATTATCTTCTTTGTGTTTTTAGGTATCATCTTATAACTTTCACTTAAAGTGAATAATTATTCATTATTAATGAATGTTTATAAATCTTCTGATTCTATTTTTGTAGAATTAGACTGGTGCCATCTTCGTGTATTCTACATCTTCCTTATTACAAACTTAGAACCATTTTCTGAAATTATCGCGGAAAAATTTATTCTTCCAATCACTGCCTTGAAGAAGCCCTCTTCTTTTGGTATTTTTGCCGTGGTGGAAATTGTGTTTATTATTTGATTTATTTCTTCTTCATTTAATATTGTGTCTGTCTGTTTTTGCCCCATTTGTCCACGAACAACCACGTAAGTGTCATCTCCCTGACATTCTATTTCATTTACTGCCGGGTCTTTTAAAAGAGAATTTAATTTTCCCAAATCCATTTCTATTCCTATCGCATAAGGCCTTAGATATTGCAAGTGTGGAGGAAGTTTTGGTTCTGGAATTCTCAATATCATTGGAATTCTTCGGGTTTGGCTTGGAACAATTAAAGATTTTTTAATTTCTTCTTCGAAAGATCTTTTTGGTATTTCTTTGGTTTCCTGTTTCCTTTCTTTTATTTTTTCTTTGTTTAATCTATCTTGATTTTTTAATCTTTCTTGAAGTTCGTAGATTGCCTCGGTCTTTGTGTTTTTTATAATTTGTTTGGTAAATTCAAGCAAGAAAAATTTTCGAAAATCCTGTGAAGTTTTATTAAGCATTTTACATTGGCCTTGGGGGAGCATTTGAATTCGAAGAAATAGATCTTTGATAGCCTTGCATATCTCCAGTTTGCATAGTTTGAGGGTTTACTTGATTAGGATTTATTTGTCTTCCTTGAATTGGCGCCGATGACATTTCAGAAGGATTTCTTTCCAAGATTCTGTCGTTGATTAAAGTCATTCCTCTCGCTATAATTTTGTTTTGCTCTAAAAGCGTGTCCATTTGTTTTGCAATTCTTTCTGAGTTCATACTTCCTCTTTCCACATTGAAATCCTTTTCAGCAAGTGCTTTTGCAGAAATCTCAAATAATTCTAGGAGTTTGGATATTTCTCCGGAAAGTCTGTCAAATTTTATCGAGAGATTTGTCATCACCTGCTGTAATGCAATAAAATTCTCCACCAGAACTTTTTCTACTCTGACTTCTTTTATTTCTTTTTTTGGTTTTGCTATTGGAGTGGATATTTTCTTTTTTCTTACAGGTTTTTTGGTTTTATTTTGAACAATAATCTTTACTTCGGTATTTTGTTTTTTACCACCTTTTTTTGCCATGTATTATAGAAGGTTTTTGTGTTTATAAAATTTGTCTAGATTAAAATTATTCCCACCCACCCACCCGATTAACTTCCATAGCAATTTTATTTTATTATTAATCTAAGTCCTTTTTAATTTATGAGTAACATTTTAGAATCCATGCATCAAAATCTTTAAAGCGAAAAACATGACAAAGTCTGTTTTGAACAATTAATTTGCGAAGCACATTCTAATTTGTATCTTTTCAATCAAGAAAATCTTTAATCCCAAAAAATTGAAATTGTATATTATTATATTTATCGTTAGAAAAATAAAATTTATGATATATTTGTTTGTATTTAAAATATAGAATTTTGATTCTTCTGCTTATTCATTTTCAGAATCATCTTCGCTGTCTTCATCTTCAAATTCTATCATTTCTAGAATTTCTAAAATCTTGTCGAGTTTTATATTAATTTCTTTGTATTGTTCTTGAGAGATTCCTGATGAAGAAGAATTATTTCTTGAACTGGGGCTAAAACCAGAGCCGCTTTCTTTTTTGTAACAATCACTACAGAGAACAGGTTTATTGCCTGTTGGTTTGAAAGGAACTTCGCATTGTTTTTTGCATTTATCGCAAGTAACCTTATGCATTTCTTGTCTTCCTCTTTCAAAACTTCCAGAATTTCTGTTTCTAAATCCGCTTCTTTCTCCGGATCTTCCGCCACTAAATCCTCTGCTGAATTTTCCAGCGTCTCTGCCAGAACGATTGCCACTAAATTCTCTGTCTCTATTATTCGGTCTAAAATTTCTCATATATTCTTGCCTTAAAGTTTGTTTATAAATCTTAGTGATTCTCTAAGAAAATCTTTTAATGAAAAAAAGAACAATAAAGTTATACTTGTTTACACTGTGTATATATGTTTTTTGGCTAGATTTCTAAAAATAGAAACATTTAAATATACTATCATTATAGTGATAATATGAGAATAGAAACCTTAAACCCTTATGTAATAAAGATTTTAGTATCTTTAAGAAAGGAAGATAGCATTAGCTCTATTTCCAAAAGAATTAACTTATCTTATGGTTGGACTCATAAATGGGTTAATGAGTTAATTAAAGAAGGAATATTAAAAGAAAAGTGGAGGGGGGTTGTTTTAAATGAAGAAAATGAAAGCTATAAGATAATCGTTAAATTTTTAAAAGAAAGTTTAAACAAGATTAGTTTTTATTATTCGGCATTGCAATTGTTTGGTATTGAGTATTGCTTAACAAAAACAGATGCTGTATATGTATGGACAGAAGGAAGGTATAATATAGCGAGATATAAAGAGTATTACCCTATTTTTATTAAAGTTAGAAAGATGGATTATTCAATCTTCTTGAGATATTGTAAGAGATTAGGATTAAAGATTAATTCTAATAAAGGAGTTTTTTATGTTGTTGAGGTTGTAGAGGATATCAAGGCAGTTAAGAAAAATAATTTTTATGTTGATTCTTTAAACGAAACAATAGATTTTATGCAAGATAATATTTATAATTTTGAACCTGCATTGGAGATGATAAATGAAATCTATGATAGGAAATTAAAAGTTAAATACAAAGAAGTTAATCACCTATAAATGGAAGAGTTAATAAAAAAAGAAAATGATATTTTTGAAATCTTACAAAAATTTATAGATTCAAATTTGGAATTTATTATAGTTGGAGGCTATGCTGTTTCTGCTTTTAAGCATAGGTTCTCAGTTGATGCAGATATTGTTGTAAAATCAGAATGTTTATCTGATTTTGAGAATATCCTAAAAAAACAAGGTTTCAAGAAAACCATAACCAAGCAATTAGAGAATAATTACTCTTCTAAATTCATCAAGTATGAAAAAGAACATGCAAGTGTGGATATTTTAATTGATGCTTTGGCTTCAAGAACAACTAATGCCTCATTTAGTTATGAATTAATCTCTAATAACAGTATTAAAAAGAGAATAATTGGAATTGAAAAAGAGGTTATTGCAAGAATCCCTGTAAAGGAATTATTAATAGCAATGAAGTTACATTCTGGCAGACTAACAGATTTTAGAGATATCGCTGCGCTAGCAAAAGAAGCGGATTTGAAATTAATAAAGAAATTCCTGTTTATAGGTAACTTAAAGGTTCTAGAAAAAAATTTATCAAAGCTACATAAAGTCGTAAATGACAAAAATTTTATTGATTCTTTTAAGGGAGTTTTTGTAGAAAAGAAGTTTGATATTGATTTTGAACAGGTAAAAAAGATAAGCGAATTAAAAAAATAAAATCTTGATTACAGAATATATCTTTTAAGATATATTCTTTTACACAAAGTCATTCTAAAAAATATCCAGAACCTCTTCTACATTTTTGTCGGATTTTTCTAAATCCCCTTTTGTCTTAAACTCTGGTTCTTCATCAAATTTTTCATCATTTACTTTGTTTGACAGCTCAGAATTTTCTTCTGGATATTCTTTAAGATAATCTTCTTTTTCCTGTTCTGTTGCTTCTACGGCTTCTTCACCTTGAAGATATTCTTCATCAGATTGTTTGTTTTCTTTATCTTCATCAACTAAAAATGTTGGAGATTCTAAATCTTCTTTATCTTCAATTTCTGAATCTTCATTTGTGAAATTGTCTTTTGTTTCAGAATTATCTGGAATTTCTTTTGTATATTGCCTTGGTGATTCTCCCAATTCTTTTTCTAATTCAAACACGTAATCTGAAATTTCTTTTGCCACGTCGGCATTTACACTTATGCTGTCTATTCCATTTTCCACCAAGAATTTTACCATGTTTTTTCTGCTTCCTGCCTGCCCGCAAATACTTGTTTCGACATTTTTTCTTTTGCAGACTCTTATTACATAAGATAATTGGTAAAGAACTGCGGGGTGCATTTCATTGTATAAATTTTGAACTTCTTCGTTGTTTCTGTCTATTGCTAAAATATATTGTGTTAAATCATTTGTTCCAAAAGAGATGAAGTCAATTCCCTCGTCGCACAATTCTTTAATTATCTGCACGGCTGCCGGCGTTTCAATCATCACTCCAATTTTTGCCTGCGAGAAATTTATTTCTTTTAATTTTTCTTTTGTTTTTTGCACTTCATCAACGGAAATTACTTGCGGAAGCAACACGCCAATTTTTTTCCCTTGTTCAGAAATTCTTTTTAGCGCTTTTAATTCTGCTTTGAAAATTTCTGGATTTTTTAATGAATATCTTATTCCATGATCTCCCAACATTGGGTTGCCTTCTTTTTCTTTAGGCGAGCCTTCCAAATTTGAAAACTCATCGCTTCTGATATCTGAAGTTCTTATCCATAATTCGCTAAAATATTTTGCAATTCCTTTTAATCCCTGGAAAATTATTTCTTCGTATTCGTCGATTTTTTTATTTTTCAAAAAAAACTGCGGGTGCTTTCCTGACTCGGCAATTATTCCTTCAATTCTTGTGAGCCCGACTTTTTTTATTCCTGATTGAGAAGCTCTTTTTGCGAAAGTTGGAAGGTCAACAATAACTTTTATTTCTGTTTTTGTTTTTGCCTCGACAGGAAGAATTTCTTTTTGTATAGTTTCTGAAGTTTTGCCTTTGTAGATTTTTCCATTGAATCCGTCGACGGTTATAATTTCCCCTTCTTTTAATTTTGTTGTCGCTTCTTCTGTTCCGACAACGGCTGGAATTCCCATTTCTCTTGAGACAATTGCGGCGTGAGAAGTCATTCCACCTTTATCTGTTACAATTGCTGCGGATTTTTGCATTGTTACAACCATGTCCGGATTTGTCATTTCCGTTACAAGAATATCTCCTTGCTTTATTTTTGACAAATCGTGCATTGAATTTATAATTTTTATTTTTCCTGATGCAATTCCCGGGGACGCGGCGATGCCAGAAAGAATTATTTCTCCTTGCACGATTTTTTCATTGCCGGAAGTTCTTTTTTCCAATGTCGTTATCGGGCGCGTTTGAACAATAAAAATTTCTTCACCCTCAATAGCGAATTCAATGTCCTGTGGTTTTTGATAGTGTTCTTCAAGGTTAAGAGATATTTCTGCAAGCCTTTTTATTTCATAATCTTTTAACACCTGATGTTTTGATCTCTCGTCGCTGAGTTTTACTTTTGTTTTTCCTCCGCTAGAATCGCGTGTTATTGCTATCTTTTTATCTGATATTTTCTTATCTAATATTTCTAAATCTCTGGAGACAATATATTTATCTGGGGTTATTGTTCCCGAAACGATTCCTTCTCCCAATCCCCAAACAGCTTCGATGATGACATTATTATTTTTGAACGACGGGTCTTTTGAAAAAATCACTCCTGATTTATCTGAGTCCACCATTTTTTGGACGACGACTGCGAGGCTAACGTTTTCATGCTTGAAACCTTTTTTGTTTCTGTAATAAGTTGCTCTTGAAGTGAATAAAGATGCAAAACATTTTTTTATATTGCTTATTAGCGACGCGTTTCCTTTTACATTTACAAAAGATTCCTGTTGTCCGGCGAAACTTGCGTCAGCGAGGTCTTCTGCTGTTGCACTGCTTCTTACAGCGACGAACATTGGCTCAGAAGTTTTATTTAAGATATCCAGCGCAGAGCCTTTTTCAAAATCAAAACTCTCGGTATCTAAAGATTCGTAAGCTTCCAAAATTTCTTCTTGTATCTCTTTTGGAAATTCAGATTCTAAAATTAATTTTCTTATTTTTTCTGTTGTTTCATCTAGTTGGCTGGTGTCTTCATAATCAATCGTAGATAATAATTCTGTAATTTTTTCTTGTATCTTTGCTTTTTTTATGAAATAATCATAGGCTTGCGCGGTTACGACGAATCCCGGCGGAACTGGAACTTTTAAATTATAAATTTCTGCGAGGTTTGCACCTTTTCCTCCGGCGATTTTTCCGGAGCTTTTATTTAATTCAGAAAACCATTTTACAAATTCGGATTTTTCCTCTTTTTGTTGCATGAACAGATAAAATAAAAAGAATTAATAAAGGTTTTGTTGCATTTAATTTGAGATTGCATCAACAGGACAGCTATTTATCGCTTCTTTGACGCAGGGAAGTTTTTTTTGCGCCTTGATTTTTGCTTTTCCATCTTTGTCCATTTCAAAAACTTCTTCACAAATAGAAGCACATAAACCACATCCAATGCAAGTTTCCTTGTTAATTTTTATCATTCAAAACAACCTCCAGGTTTCCGCGAAAATCCTTTGGATTTTCGTAGCCCTAAAATCTTCTGATTTTTTGGTTTTATATTTTCCACTTGGCACTGAAGGATGATTTCTTCAATTGCTTCCGATGGAAATCATGAAATATTTTGTAGATAAATCTATTTAAAGATTTCTGAACTTATTTTTACAGGGAAAATAAACTTAATGATGGAATATATTTTCGTATGCTATGCTGGTGTGAATAGAAGTCCTATTGCCGTCGATGTAGCCAGAACTCTTGCGAGAAAATATAATGTTAAAGACTTCAAGGCAGAATTTTTAGGTATAGCTTATGTTAATTGTTCTAATTTAGATTTTTTTAAAAAGAAGTTAAGTACAGCAGATATTGTATTTGCATTAGACCAAGAAATTATGAAAGATTTAATTAAAAAAGGCATATCTGCTAAAAGAATATGTAATCTTAATATAGAAGATAATTATCCAATTCGAGGGAATCCTAAATTAAGAAATGAGTTAGAGGAAATTTTAACTGAAAAGCTTGAGCCGTTTTTTAAAAAGAAGGAAAATTTATAAACTTTATCTTTATCTTCTTATTATGGCAAGGGTATATGATATGTCTCAAGAAATTGGTAAGAGACTTTATGATGAGATGCTTGATAGAATGATTGCAGAGTGTCCGATTATTTCTGAGAGAGATACAGAGGGCATTGAAATTGAAGAAGTGGGCGAATTAAAGGGGTGGCAGGAGAAAAGATAGTTTAGCTGGTGAAATATTGAAGCAAATTAGAGAAGAGAGAACTCAACATTAGATTTATAAATCCTTTATTCTTTTTGTTTTTATGGTATGGTTTGTTTGGGCGCTTGTCGCAGTTGTTGTAATAATTGTGTTTATATTTATTTATTATTATAATAGATTTAATGTTCTTTCGAATAGAATTGACAATTCATTGAGCCAAATTGATGTTCAATTGAAAAGACGGGCAGATTTGATTCCGAATTTAATTGAAACCGTAAAGGGCTATGCGAAGCATGAGAAAGATATCATGACAGAAGTTAACAATGCCAGAAAAGCTTTGGTTTCTGCCAAGGATTTGCCGTCGAAGATTAAAGCAAACGATAAACTTGAAGGCGTTTTGGGAAGATTATTTGCTATTGCTGAGAATTATCCAAATTTAAGAGCAAATGAAAATTTCTTAGAATTGCAAAGGGAATTGAGTGCGACAGAAGACAGGGTTGCTTATTCTCGACAGAGTTATAATGATTCAATACTGGATTACCAGAATTTGAGAACAACTTTCCCTGGAAGCATGTTTGCAGGAATGTATGGATTTAAGGAAAAAGACTATATCAAGATTGCCCCTGCTGAAAGAGAAGTTGTGAAGGTGAAATTTTAAGAAGATGGGATGGAGGAATTTTCCAAGATGGTT
>JBAZOZ010000027.1:0-9806 GCA_041648455.1 Candidatus Pacearchaeota archaeon
GGTTTTCCCAAAGATGCTGTAGCGACGATATTTTGTATTTTGTAATTGCTTTTAGATTCTTTTGTCATCTTATAATACTAAATATAGAAAAAAGTCATTTATAAAGGCTTTGGGAGGGGATTTTAAATATTTTTGTAAATCTTTTTTGATATAATCTGGAACTATTCCTAATTCAAGATATTTTTTCTGTATGAATTTTGGAAGATGTTTGAAATCTTTAATAATTTCTCTGCAATTTTTATCTCCACAGTTGCATTTCATTGTCCAGTCGTCTTCGTCCATTGTTGTTGAATAATCAAATGTTATTTCTTCTCCAATAAAAATATTTTTTATTGCTACTAAATGTATTTCATTTTGTTTAATTATAATCCCTACATTTGGATTACAAGAATGATTTAAGAAAACAATTAAATTTCCAAATGGATTAAAATATAATTTTTTGTCAACTTGTACATATTTATCTTCATTTTTATCATAGACTATTTCTTCGTAGCTCATTAATTTTCCTTTCTTTAATTTCAGTATTTCATAGCCTTTTTTGAAATTTTTATTTGCAAAGATGCCCTTTCCATTTCTTGCTTTTTTTATAACAAGATTATTTAATGATTTATCTTCAACCATATTGATAATTTCTTTTCTGATTCTTGAAATCTTTTTCAATTTCTTTCAAGTCTGCAATTTCTGAAAGTGGTTTGTCTTCTCTTAGTGCAGTGAATCGAGGGAACCGCAGAGCAAAACCAGATTCATAATTTGGAGATTTTTGAATTTCCTGATAGGTAACAGCGACGATAATTTTAGGTTTTATTTCTACTGTTTTGCCTTTTTCTTTTTCGATTAATGGATTCAACATTTTTGTCAGTTTTTCGTAAGATATTTCGCTTTCTGATTCTTTTTCTTTTAATCCTGTTGAGACTTTTCCTATTTCCAAATATTCTCCTTTTTTTTCTCCTCTGCATGAAATTATAAAACTTGACAGCCATCCTGAACGTTTGCCTGTTCCATATTCTGCTCCAGTAATCACCAAATCCAAATCTCTTTCTTCCGGTTTTATTTTCAACATATAGCCAACCCTTCGTCCCGGCTTGTATTCTGCCTGCAAACTTTTCATCATTACTCCTTCTTGATTGTCTTTCAACGCCTTTTTGTAAAATTCTTTAGCTGTTTTTTCATTTCCAGTAATTATTTGTTTGGAAGAAATTATCTTGTAGGGATGGTTCTGAATTATCTTTCTTACTAATTCCGAGCGTTTTTCAAACGGCTCCTGCATCATTGATTTTCCGTTGTAATATAAAACATCGAAGACATTTAATTCTACCGGCAATTTTTTTTGCATTTCTTCTATGTCATATTTTCTTCTTATTCTCTGGCTTATGCTTTGAAATGGCTTGTATTCTTTTGTTTTGCTGTCAAAACCGACCGCTTCCGAATCAATTATGAAAGAATTTCCCTTAACATATTTTTTTACATATTCGACAACTTCTGGAAATTGTTTTGTTACATTTTCCAGGCGCCTTGTGAATAATTTTATATCAGAATATTTTTTATGAATTATTAATCTGAATCCGTCGTATTTGTATTCTACTGCACATGGTTTTCCCAATGCTTTGAATCCGTCTTCGATTGTTTCAACTTTTTGCGCGAGCATAGCTTTTATTGGTTTCCCAATTTGAAGAGTTACTTTTTCGAGCTCCTTGAGTTTTCCTTTTTTAGCTACATCAAACACCGACGCTAAATCATTAGAATTGTCAATTGCTTCTTGAACGAAAGAAGATGCTTTTTCCTCTTCTTTGAAAAATGCTTTTGCTAACGCTTCCCTTATTGTTGATTCTTGAATTCCAATTCTTAAATCTCCAATTAATGTTCTTACCAAATAGAGCGATTCTATCGGAGTTGCGGAAGTCAGCAATTCGGTTATCAAGGATAATTTTTTATCTATTGTTCCTTTTCCCTCGAGCGCCGGCAGTTTTTTTAGATTTTCTAAAACTTTTTGTGTTGTTATAACATGACTTTGCAATGTTGATTGTTTTTTATTCTTCGTCAATAATTCAGCAACTTTCCCCAAATCTCCTATTTTTTTCCATTCTTTTACAACTTTATCTTTTTCTGTTCCTGTTGATTTTGAAATTGCTTTTATTGCAAGCTGATTGCTGATTCCTATTCTTCTCTCGTCGTATTCGGGATAAATATCTCCCATAAGAAGATACAAAACTTCTCTGTCATCGTCGTGAAGATTCTCAAAAAATTTTGAAAGAATGTCAATTTTTTCCAAACGTTTTGTCGTGGAATTTAAATCTTCATAAAGCTGTGCTAGTTTTTGATAACGCATTTTCTCTTTTAATTATTTCAAGAAAAAGAAGTTTTTAAGTTTGGCGTTTATTTGATTTGCTGGAGATTATTTTCTTATTTGTGGAGAAAGATGGTTAATTATCTTTTTTTCGAGTTTGTTTTTTCCCGGGCCGTTTAAAAATAATTTCGCTTTTCTTATTAGGGTTTCATGCGGAAGGGTATATTCTATTTCAGTATAATATTCTCCATATCCACCTTGTTTTAATTCTCCTTTAACTGCTATACTGAGACTATTTATTTGATATTTGTTTTCGAAACTAGAAATATTTTTTCCCATGATAATTAGAATATATTGGAAGTTAACTATTTTTCGTTGGATGGAATATAGAAGAGATTTAATAGTTTAATTAATTTAATATTATTTCCCTCTTCGTTTTCCTGCTCTTACGCTTGGTCTTGTTTTTGAAGTTGGGTGTTTGTTTCTCAATCCACGAGATTTTTTCCCTGCACTCGTTAATCCACGAAAAACTCTTTTTTTATTTCCTGGTTTTGCTATCCAATTTATTGTTGAATCATTTTGAATTTCTGGTTTTGATGGGTCGACGAGAATAACTTCAAAAAAATAATGTATTCCATCTTTTCCAATGTTGTAAGAATTTAAAACTTCGAGATTAGTATATTTTTTTTGAGCTCTTTGTTCGGCAATCCATTGATAATTCATCTTCAGGTTTTTTCTTATAGTCATTCTTTTCGATTTTCTTCCTGCATTTGGACGAGATTTTTTGTGTCCCCCCCTTTTCAATCTTACTCTTGCAATTATGAAACCTTTTTTGTCTTTGTAACCCAATGCACGAGCTCGGTCTAACCGCAATGGTTTTTCAACTTTTGTGACTGCGTCTGATTTTCTCCATCCAATCATTCTCTCTCTGAGAGTTTTCGCATCTGGTTTTTTCCACGCTTGTTTAATATAATAATACATTCCTTTTGCCATAAATAATTATGAGAAAGTTGGTTTTTAAAGTTTGGGATTACGAAAGAATAATAAATACAATTTTTGTTTTGATTGTATGGAAAACTTTAATGTTATTTCTAGCGTTCGGAAAATTTATTCTGAAATGCTGAAAGATATTCGTGAAGCCAAAAATTATATTTATTTGGAGACTTATATTTATGGCAATGATAAAATTGGAAGAGCGTTTAGAAGAGCTTTGATAAAAAAGGCAGAGGAGGGCGTCTCTGTTAAGATTTTGATAGATGCCTGGGGTTCGAGAGTTGATAAATATTTTTTTAAGAAATTAGTAAAAAATGGCGGGGAGGTTAGATTTTTTAGAGAATTTAGATATGTTTTGAGGATTCTCAGCAAAAATCACGAAAGAAATCACAGGAAACTTTTGTTAATCGACGATAAAATAAGTTATATTGGTTCGGTGAATATTGTCGAAGAGTGTTTAGATTGGAGAGAATTAGTTATCCGGATAAATGGAAATATAACTCCTATTTTTACAAAAACTTTTTTGAAAAATTGGAATGAAACTGGAAAGATTACTAAGAAGAGAGTAAATGCTATTGCTCATGAGGGTTTTGAAATTCTTAGAGATGTCCCTTCTGAAATTCATAAATTAACCAGCAAGAGATATATCCGATTAATTAAAAAGGCCAAAAAAGAGATTCTAATAGAAACGCCTTATTTTATTCCCACTAGGAAAATAAGGAAAGCTTTTGCGAGTGCGGTTAAACGTGGAGTAAAAATAAGAATCATCATTCCAAAAAGTTCTGATGTTAATGCTATAAATCTTTTAAGAAACAGATACCTTGGGGTAATTTATCGAGCAGGAGTAGATATTTATTATTATAAAAGATCAAATCTTCATTCAAAACTTTTAATAATCGATGACAAGTATTTTTTGCTGGGTTCTTCGAATTTAGATTATAGGAGTTTTATTCACCAATACGAGATTAATTTGCTTGGAGAAGATGCAGAGATTATAAAGGCACTTAAAAATCATTTTTGTGAAACTCTTAAGTTTAGTGAATTATTTAATTATATGGAATGGAAATCAAGATCTTCTATTGATAAAATCTTGGAATTATTTTTGCATTTTGTTAGAAGATATTTATAAGTTAATTTTATAAAGATTATAATTCTATTTTTTGGATGAGCCTGTAGCTTGAGGACAACCTGCGGTTTTCCCTCACACCTTTTCCCTCTCGTATCTGCGGGGCGATTTCTTAATTGCCTCCGAAGGAAATCGCGAGAAAGACTTGTAAGGAACCAAGGTTCTTCTACAATAACATCTCCTTTCCGTGAAATGAAGATGATTCGCTACAGACTTATAAATATAGAAACATAAAAATAAAATAATGAGCCTGTAGCTCAGCCAGGTTAGAGCACTGCTCTGATAATGGTCTAACTTCCTTAATCGGAAAAAGACATTGGTGAGGCAGGGGTCCACAGTTCAAATCTGTGCAGGCTCATCATTTTTTTAATATAATTTGCACAGATTTTTCAAATACAACAAAATATTAGATGTTGTCCGTGCGAAGGCACAGCCGAGATTTTGTGTCGCCAAAATTCTGAAAGAATTTTTAGCGCTGTGCAGGCTCATTTTACTTTACCACAATCTTTTTATATTCTTTTTTATTGATTTAATTATGGTAATGGTAAATGTTGAAAATTCTTTTGATGTTTTTAGATATTTTGAAGGAGGAAGAGAGGGCGTTCAAAAAAGATTTGGTGAGGGAATTCTTAAGGGTTTAGAAAAAATGAGTGCTGTTGAGGCTTACCAAATGGAAGAATACGAAGAATTTGAACCTGGCGTTCTTCGTAAAATTGCTAATGGTAATTATGGTAGGATTAATTCTCAACTTATTCAGGCTTTGGCTCCTGCTTTAGATTTCACATTTGATGAGGGTTTTGGCGAGATTGTAAATTTGTCCCCCGAAGATAAAGTTGGAATATTAGAACAAATTAGGAGAGATGAATTTTGGAGTGGTGGTGGAGAACTATCCAATTTACAATTAGTTGAACAATATTTGTTTTTTAGAGCAGTTTTTGATCTTTAGTTTTTTTGATTAATTAATTAATTTTTACCACAATCTTTTTATAGTGTTCTTTATTTTGTTCATTACGGTAATGACAAATCTTGAAAAATCTTTTGATGTTTTTAGATATACAACTGTTCCGAGAGAAGAAGTTAGAAATATTTTTGGAGCTAAAATAAGAAGTCAACTTAAGGAGATTTCTTTTTATCGTGCTACTCGTCTTACTGATGCAGCACATTTGCCCAAAGATTTTTTTCAAAATGTATGTAGAGGTAATTACGAACAGGTTACAGGAGAAAACGTTGACACTCTTGAAAGCCCCTTTGATTTATCAAGTTTAAGAACATCTTTTTTTAAAAAAGATTTTTCTGGAGAAGAAAGGGAAGAGATTTTGGCGGAGATGAAAAGAAGAAATTTTGTAAATCTTGGTTCAAAAATTGATGACGCTTCAATATATATGTTTTTGCCAATTAGTCTTTATGAACAATTGTAATTCTATTCAATAATTATCATCCAGTAATTCATAAAAAGCTCGGGGATGCTTGCAGGCAGGACAGATTAATGGGGCGCTTGTCCCTTCATGTACGTAACCACAATTTCTGCAATGCCATTTTACGACGTGATCTCTTTTGAAAACCTTGTGTCCTTTAACATTTTCTAATAAAATTCTGTATCTTTTTTCATGCTGTTCTTCAACTTCTGCAATTTGTTTGAAACTATTTGCTACATCTTTGAATCCTTCATTTTTTGCAGTCTTTTCAAAACCTAAATAAATCTTGCTCCATTCCATTTTTTCTCCGTCGGCAGCAGCCAATAAATTTTCCGCAGTTGTTCCAATTTTTCCAGCAGGATATGTTACAACAATTTCAACGTCACCGCCCTTCAAATATTTGAAAAGAATCTTTGCATGTTCTTTTTCATTATCGGCAGTTTCTAAGAATATTGCAGAAATTTGTTCGTAGCCTTCTTTTCTTGCTACAGAAGCGAAAAAAGTATATTTATTTCTTGCTTGACTCTCGCCAGCGAAGGCTTTTAATAAATTCTGTTCAGTTTTACTTCTTTTAAAATTCATTTTCACTCTTAGTTTACAATGATTTTTAATATATAAATTTAATCTTTCGCGTCCAATTCAAGAATTAATTTTCCTTTGGAAATTTTGTAATCTATTATCGGGAATTTTATCGGGAGTAATTTAAAATATGCTTTGTCTTTTGCAACAGCTTTTATTTCTATGCTGTTTTCAAGTTTTATTATTGAAACATCTTCTGTTGATTTAACTCCCGGAAGGTCAATTTCGTAAACAACTTTGTTTGAAAGTCTCCTTACGTTTGTCGACGGTTCTTCTCTTGGAAGTTTTGAGAACCTTTTTATTTTCTCTTCATTAAATGTTTTTTGGATTGATTTTTTTGGTTCTGTTTGTCTTTTGATTTCCCTGAATTCGCTGTTGGGGGTTCCAAATTGCTGCACTTTTATTTCCGGCGGTCTGTTTCCTGAAGTTGAAATGCTGATACTTATTCCAGATTTTTTTATTTGCGGGTCTTTTATATTTTTAGTTTGATTTATTTCTCTTCCCATTTCTTTATCTATATTTTTAAATTCTTTTTCAAAATTCTTCATTAAAGAATTGAATATCATATTTATTCCTGCCGGGAGTTTTATTTCATTGAAGGAATTTTCAAATGGGTTTTGAATGTCATGCTTTCCTAACATTCCCCAATCATCTTCTCTTTCTTCGCCATTTTTTAGAGAGTTTCCGCAATATGGGCAATAATCAAATTCTTTACTGATTTTTTCTCCGCATTTTCTACATTTCTTTTTGTTAAACATAAAAACTTGTGTTTATCTTTCTTTAAATATTTTTTGTAGGATTCAAATTATTCCATTATATATCTGTGGATAGAAAGAATTTCATGAGCTTCCTCAGTTAATATGGGCTTTGCTTCTTTGAAAATTAAATTTCTCAATGCTTTTTTTCCGCCGAATTTTTCCGTTTTTCTTATTTCTTTTATTTTTGGAACCCACCAGATTGCGAATATTGCTCTTGCAACAGCGCTTAAAATAAATATGATAATTATTGGTTCTATCGACGTTGTTAAATATTTTATTAAAAACGCTCCTATCCCAGCTCCCAAAAATGTTCCGATTCCAATTAGCATATTATAATAAGAAATTACGAGCCCTCTTTTTTCTACACTGATATTATCGTATACGAAATTTCCTGCTGCGAGATTAAAACCTGCCCAAGCGACTCCACCAATTATTGCCGGGACAAAAAATAAATAAATTGGATTTGGAGAGAATATCCATAATATTGGAATCAATGGAATAAGTATAGAGGATATGCATAGGACTCGGTAGTTGCCGTATTTGTCTGCAAAATTTCCCCATAACTGTATCACGGCTAATGCAAACATACCCTCAGCTAAACTAATTGCGATATATGTCGTATATCCAAATCCTAAATTTCTTAAGAGATAAATTGCTACTAATGGAGAAGATATTGCCGTCGCAAAACTGAATAATGTTCTGTAAATTGTGAATTTTCCGAAATTGGTTTTTGGAGAATTAATTATGAAATCCCAAAAAGTAAAATAATAGCCTTTTTTCAATTTTATTTTTGGCTCGTATTGTCTTTGAAATGTTTTCCACGACATTAATCTAAATAAAAGAGCTAATGTGAATAAAATTATATAACCAATCATGAGCCAACCCTTTCCTTTTGTATATTCTAGAAAAAATGATGCTACAATTGCAAGAGTTCCAGAAACAAAACTAGTTATTATGTGTCTTTTTGAAAACCATCTTCCCCTATAATTTTTGTCTACAATATCCCCCATCCAAGAAAACCAAGGAGGAGACGAAATGTTCATGAATATTACATAAACGGCATAAACAACTAGGAAAATAAATGGAAGAGATTCTGTTAAAATTCCTGCGTAAAATAAAAATGCGATTAATATTATCGGGAGCCACATTAGGGCTTCAAGAAATACGAATTTCATTATTATTCTTTTTCTGGAATATTTTTCAAGCAGTCTCGACGAGAATATTTGGCTTAATGGACCTAAAAGTCCAGAAATAGAACCAAGAAGAGCGACGATGAAGTTGCTTGTATTTATTGCAATTGCAAAAGGAGCAAGATAATATTCCCCGAGCGCAGTTTTTCCAGAAGCGAAAATTCCTTCTTTTATTGAACGTCTTCTCGACTTGTGCTTTAATTCTTTTACAAATTCAGATTCTTTCTCGTTCATAATGCAACTCTTTTCATATAGTATGAGAATTAGATTTAATAAATTATTGGGAAATAAATGCAGTTTGCGGGAATTGAACCCGCGCCCTAAGATTTTTCCTTCTTCTCGCGATTTCCGTCGGAGGCAAATATTAATCGGTTCTTTTTTTGTGGTATCATCAGAGGCATAAAGAGATACCACCCTTCAGCATTCGAGGAGATTCAAAAAGGACCAGGGGGGTCCTTTTTATTGGGAATCTTATGTTCTGCCATTAAACTAAAACTGCAAATTATGACGCAATTTTCTGTATATTATTCTGAGCCACAATCTTTTTAAATATTTTAATTATTTTACAATTATGGTAAAATACAAAAAAGAAAAAAAAGATAAGCAAGAGAGAAGGTTGCATTATAATATGGCTGCTGAAACTCCTCCAGAAAATATTTTCTTGTGGTATTTTTTAATTATTAATGAATCCAGGGAAATAGAAAGAATAAAGCAAAGAATGTTTGAGGAACTCAAACCAGTGCATGAAGAAATTCCTTTTGATAATGGAAATATAGGGAATTCTCATGGATTAAGATATAGTTTATTCTGTTTAAAAAGTTCAAGAAATGAAATGGATTTTTCTCAAGTTTATAGCGGAAGACTCATTAAAGATAGAAGACTTTATTGGAGGGAGAGTAATTTTAGCTTGTTAAATGTTCTTGAGCAAGAGGGAATTTCTCCGACTTTTCCTAGGGACCATGAGGTTTCTTCTCCAGAAAATAATCACAATTCTATTGATACTCCTTTTCCAGATTATACTATGTGAGTTAAATTTTTATACTTCTTTCTGGTGTTTGATTTATGATATAGAAAATTTGTATATTTTCTATCTCTACATTTTAAACTTCAAGAACAAAAAGTTCTTGAGAGTCCCAGAAATTTTCAATTTCTAGGATTTAGGAGAAATTCAAAATGAAGAAAAATAAATTTTATGTAACGACGCCGATATACTATCCGAATGATGTGCCACATATTGGACATGCATATACAACCATTGCAGCTGATATTCTGGCTAGATGGAACAAGATTAGAGGAAAAGAAGTTTGGTTTTTGACAGGAACTGACGAACATGGAAAGAAAATTCAAGAGGCTGCTGAAAAAAAAGGCAAAAAACCTAAGGAATTTGTTGATGATTTGATTCCTAAATTTAAAGATGCATGGAAAAAACTGAATATAGAATATGACAAGTTCATTAGAACA
>JBAZOZ010000028.1:0-9767 GCA_041648455.1 Candidatus Pacearchaeota archaeon
AAATTAAAGGACTTTGGTATAAGAGTAGAATTAGACGATTCAAATGAATCTCTCGGCAAAAAAATCCGCAACGCAAAAATGCAAAAAGTCCCTTATATAATTGTTCTTGGTAATAAAGAAAAAGAAGCAAAAGTTATAACAGTAGAAGGCCGTAGGGAAAAATTCGAAGGCATCAAAGTTGAAACATTCATCGAAAGACTTCAAAAAGAAATTAAAAAGAGAACCCTAAATTAAATATCCAAATTAAAAAAAATCCAGAGGCTCTACTTCTGGAATTTTTTATAATATATTTTTACTTTTTACAAACGGCCGTTTCTTAAATGTAAAATGCTATAGTTTAAAGATTTTCTTAAACTTATAATCTTTCTCAAAAGATTCGGTTGTAATATAAATTACTTCATCACTAAAATTAAAATTTGTTTTAACAATCGTCACAATTTCTTCACACGGATAAGGATATATCCATACACTTCCCTGTATTTGCAAGAAGCCAATCTTTTTAAGATGGAATCTAACAAGATTACGCAATTTTGTTTTATCTTCAGGTATATCAAACATTACCATTCTCCATTTACCATCCCATTTTGCTGGTCTTTTTAATTGCTTATAATCCTGGAGAAAAAGACTTCGGGCAATATTTTTACCTTTATTTGTCAGGATTGTTCTTAACTCTCCTTCTTTATTAACAAAATGAATTAAACCTTTTTCTGCCATTCTTTTAATAGTTTCTGGATATCCATATTTCTGACGAGCAGTTTTAAAAATATCAGAAAAAGATTCTGAGTATTTTTTAGGTAATTCTCTATCTTTAACATTTAGAATCATTTTTAATAATTCTTTTTCAATTGAACCAACCCTATACCCTTTGTATCTCATAACTATATAATATCACAAATTTATAAAAATTACATTTAAGAAACGGCCGTTTCTTAAATGTAATTGTCAATAGATTATTTTAATTAATTTTTATATATCTAAATTTGCCATTTTGGCGTTGGATTGTATGAATGTTTTTCGTGGTGGGACTTCAGAGCCCATCAACATTTCAAAAACTTTATTTGCAACTTCAGCATCATTTATTGTCACTTGTTTTAAAACTCTTTTGCTTGGGTCCATCGTTGTTTCCCAAAGTTCTTCAGCGTTCATTTCTCCTAAACCTTTATATCGTTGGATGTGAATTTTTATTTTGCCAGTCATAGTTTTAGTTGAAGAGGATGTTTCTTCCTTTTCCATCGCCTCGCCAGAGCTTTCAGCGTCGGCGGGTTCATTCGCAGATTCAGACAAAAGTTCTTCGAGTGATACCGCATCTTTCCCAAGTAATTTATCTCTCTCTTCATCAGAGTATGCATACATTATTTCTTTGCCTTTTTTAATTTTAAATAGTGGAGGTTGAGCTATGTAAACATATCCAGCATCTAGTATTGGACGGAAGTATCTATACATTAAAGTTAGAATAAGAGTACGGATATGAGCTCCATCTACATCGGCATCTGTCGCAATAATTATTTTATGGTAACGCATTTTTTCAAGGTCAAAAGTATCTCCTATTGAAGTTCCCATCGCGATGACTAGATTTTTTATTTGTTCACTTCCAAGCATTCTATCAAGACGAGCTCTTTCAACATTTAATATTTTTCCACGAAGCGGAAGTATGGCTTGAGTTTTTCTGTCTCTGCCCATTTTAGCTGTACCACCAGCCGAATCTCCCTCTACAATAAATAATTCAGCAGAAGATGCATCTCTGACCTGACAATCCGCAAGCTTTCCTGGAAGAGTCATCCCCTCAAGAGCCCCTTTTCGAAGAACAGAATCCTTGGCAGCTTTAGCGGCTTTACGAGCTCGAAGCGCAAGAAGTGATTTGTTTATAATTGTTTTTGCTTCATCTGGATTCTCCTCAAGAAATGCAGAAAATGCATCTCCAAAAATAGTGGAAACAGCTCCTTGAGCTTCAGTAGAACCAAGTTTGGCTTTTGTCTGGCCTTCAAATTGAATTTCACGAAGTTTAACTGAAATCACAACAGTTAGACCCTCTAACACATCATCTCCAGTAAATCCACCATCTATTTCTTTAATTAAATTATTTTTTTTGCTATATGTATTTATAATACGAGTGAGAGCTGTTTTAAAACCAGTAACATGAGTACCCCCTTCGCCAGTATAAATATTATTCGCAAAAGGAACTAAATTAAAATTAATATCATCAACATATTGAAGAGCGATTTCTACTCCGACATTATCTAATTCTTTTTCAACATAAAATACACTAGGATGTATTGGCTTTTCAGTTTTATTATAAAATTTTACCAAAGATACTAATCCTCCTTCAAAATAAAATGTTGTAGATGGAATCTCAAGCCCAAGTTCTTTAAACCAAAAAATATCATCAAAATCTTTTCCACCTTTTCCCCCAGTGATAGGATCCCATTCTCTTGCGTCTAATATATCTATGCGCAAACCTTTCACCAAGTAGGCTTGCTGACGCAAATGATTAATGACTGTTTCTAAATCAAATTTAACTTGTTTAAATATTTCTTCATCTGGTTTAAAAGAAATAATTGTACCGTGAAGTTTAGAGGACCCAATTTTTTTAACTAAAGCTTTTCGTTTACCTTGAGTATATTCTTGCACATATTTTCCTCCCTCAACATGTACAACTGCCTGAGTATAAATAGAAAGTGCATTAACCACAGAAGCACCAACACCATGTAATCCTCCTGAAACTTTATAACCACTATTCTCCCCACCGAACTTTCCTCCTGCATGTAAGGTTGTCATAACTGTTTCCAGTGCAGAAACTTTTGTTTTAGAATGAATTCCAATAGGAATACCACGCCCATTATCAACAACTCGAACAGAGTTATCAGGTAAGAGAACTACTTCAATGTGGTCACAGAATCCTCCCATCGCTTCATCCAGCGAATTATCAAAAATTTCCCAAATTAAATGATGAAGCCCTTCCACTCCAGTAGAACCGATATACATTCCAGGACGACGTCTGACAGGCTCAAGTCCCTCAAGAACTGATATTTGCTCTGCCCCATACCTGTCTGACAGCAAGGCAGGTTTAACTGTTTTTTTTTCTTCTTTTTTAGTCATCCCATTAAAAAAATTAAATAATAAAATAATTTAAAATACCCTTTTTATACGGGTAAATACTGTCTGTATTATAACAAAAAACCACCCAAAATACTAGTATATTTTGAGTGATTTTAAGCTTATAAATAAAGGGTATTTTGTTATCTAACCTCAAAACCAAGAGATAATACCTTGTTGGTAATATTTGTCATAATTACATTTATTTCTTCATCTGTCAGAGTTCTATCATCTGCTTGAAAGACCAAACGATAAGCAAAAGAGGTTTTGTCATTCCCGCCCGCCGACGAGGCAGGTTTTGTAAAAGAATCAAATAATTTTGGTTCTTTGATTAATAACTCTGTCCCAAAACTTTTATAAATCTCAATAAGTTTTTCTGGAGCTGTCCCCTCCGGAACCCAGACAGCAATATCACGAGAAATAAAAGGATAAACACTCCACATTTTAAAAGAATTTTTAAAAAATTCTGAAGAGCTGTTCTTTTTCAGATGGTCTGGCACCGGCTCCCGCCCCCCTCGTCCGAGGACCTCTGAAAAAGAATTGCTCAAAGAATTTTCATGAAATTCTTTTATACAAAACTTTTCCAAACTAATTTCTACAATATTTTTTTTATCTCCATAAGCAATATGCATATCTTCCCCACTTTTCAAAAATACCGTTCCGATTTCAAAAACTTTCACATCGTCCATATCTAAAAGAGGTAAATTTAATGTATTTAACTTTATACTTTCTTTTAATCCATCCGTTAAATTATTTCTTAAAAACTTTTTATCAGAAGCAGAAGCCAAAACCTCCACTTCTCCTTCATTGCAAAAGCTATAAGTCATTACTTCAGAATATCCATCTTTCAAAAGTTTATGACGAGTCCAAAGCATTTTATAAAAAATCTTATTTACTTTTTTATTAAGTCTTATTTCTGGTAATTTTTCTTCAAGTCTATCATACCCTAAAATTCTAATTACTTCTTCAGTTAAATCATACGGACCATTTAAATCAATTCTTAAAAATGGAATTCTAATTTCAAATTCATTGTTTTTTTCTGTATATTCAAAATCTAATTTTTTCCAAACACTTTCAATTTCTTCTTTTGAAAAATTTGAACCTAGACGTTTATTAATATAATTTATTGAGACAAGAATAACTCTCTGTT
Source organism: Candidatus Pacearchaeota archaeon (assembly GCA_041648455.1). GTDB lineage: Archaea > Nanobdellota > Nanobdellia > Pacearchaeales > GW2011-AR1 > JBAZOZ01. The sequence goes on from JBAZOZ010000028.1 coordinate 4,244, forward strand.
TAGTTTTTTGTGGATAAATATCTACTATTTCTTCTACCTCTCCACCAGCCAAAGCATATATCATATCAGTAATTGAATTCATAGCAATCCCGCAAAGTTCTGGAGTAATTTCATTCTCATATCTTTTTACTGCTTCTGTTAGTACCCCAATTTTTTGGGAAGTTTTCCTTGTGGTGACTGAATTAAAGTTAGCTACTTCAATAACTATATTTTTTGTATTTGCATTAACTTCAGCCTTAGTTCCACCCTTAATCCCCGCTATAGCAAGTGGATTTTTTTCATCTGCAATCACTAAAATTGAATCATCTAAATTTATTTCTTTTTCATCAAGAGTAGTTATTTTCTCGTCATTTTTTGCATTTCTAATTATTATTTTACTACTTTGTAGTTTATCTAAATCAAAACAATGAATTGGTTGGCCCAAGTCAAACATTACAAAATTGGCTGTATCAACTATATTATTTATGGACTTTTGTCCTATTACTTTTAATTTTTCTTTCAGCCAGTCTGGGCTCTCCTTAACTTTTACTTTTTTTACAATTCGTCCCATATAACGAAGACATTTATCGTCTTCTATTTGTATTTTAAGTTCTGAGCCGATACAGCTTTTTGAATGGTCTGGCCCCGTTTTTCTCCCTTGTCCCTGCCCGTCCGAATTCGGCAGGCGGGCGAGGACCTGAGAAAAAATTTCTGGAACAAAATTTATCTTCAAATCAAAAATCATTGAAATTTCTTTTGCTATTCCCCAATGTGAAAGGCAATCATGCGCCCTATCAGGTAAAATTTTAATATCAAAAATCCAATCAACTTTTTCCCCTGTCCCGAGCTTGTCGAGGGATTCAACTTCAAAAGAGTGAAAAATAATTCCTTCCGAAATTTTTTCCGGTTCAGGTAATTTTTCTTCAAAATAATTTTGCAACCAATTGTAAGATATTTTCATATTAAATCTGATTAAATCTGATTAAATCTGATTAAATCTGATTAAATCTTAGATCCCCCTGGTAAGCTGGTCTAATATCTGGCATTAAATATTTGATAACCATTAATCGTTCGAGTCCTGGTCCAAAAGCAAATCCTTGATATTTTGAGGAATCAATTCCACATTTATCTAATACATTTGGATGAACCATACCAGCTCCACCCATTTCTATCCAATTTTCCTTGTATTTCAAATCAAATTCAATTGAAGGTTCAGTGAAAGGGAAAAAACTTGGACGAAAACGAAGATTCGTACCTTCACCAAGCATTTTTTTATAAAAATGCGACAAAATTCCTTTTAAATTTGCCATTGAAATATCTTCACCAATCATAAGACCTTCAATTTGATAAAACTGCATTTCGTGAGTTGCATCAGTTGCCTCGTTGCGAAAACATTTACCAACTGAAATAATTGCAAAAGGAGGTTTTTTGCCTGATTTTACAAAATTTTCCATATATCTAATCTGTACATTTGAAGTGTGAGTTCTTAAAACTTTTTCGGGTTCACCCCCGCCTGCTCCCGAATTATCGTGAGGGCGGGCAGGTTTTATATAAAAAGTATCTTGCATATCACGAGCCGGATGATCTTTGGGAACATTTAAAGCATCAAAATTGTAATATACATTTTCTAGTTCAGGCCCTGTAGCAACTTCAAAACCCAAATCAGTAAAAATCTTTACTGCATCATTTATAACTATTGAAAGCGGATGCTCTTTACCTTTTTGATTATCTTCCATATATAGAATATAGCATTTTTGTGCCTTTTTTCAAATATTTATTTTTAAATCTGACACCATTCACAATCTTTCTTATTACAACCCTTTTTTAAGAATTCCATTGTTAAAACATCATTTGCACAATCTTTTATTTCTTTTTTTAATTCATCAAGATGTTCTTTTGTTATCTCAAAAGAATACTGTTCGAATTTTCCTTTTTTGTTTTTCTCCACAAAGTCAAGAACACTTTTGTTTATTGTAAAATCCTTTTTATCATAATTTGTAAGGAGTAATTTATAGAAAATTAGTTGTCTCTCATAATCAATCTTTTGTTCCTTTGTTTTCTCTGAAAAAGGTTTTCCTGTCTTATGGTCAATAATATTAATATTTGGTGAAAATAGGTCTTCTATATACTCTATTTTATCTAAAGTGCCACTGATCTTAAGAATATTTTTACTGTCAAGTTCGAAATCTCTTTCAACATAGAATTGCACCTCAACTTTGTCTGTCCAACTACTAGAGTATTCATCATAATATTCTAATAAGACCTTCTCTCCCCTTTCTTTAAATTTTTTCTCGTCTTTATCTGATAAATTAAATTTACTCAAATTTTTATTAAATTCTTCTAAAAGAACTTTTTTATTTAAAATTTTGGCTTCTTTTTTAGATTTTTTGAAAAAATTATTCAAAGCAAAATCTATAATATTCCCAAATATTTGACTTGGTGAATAAGAATCGGGAATTTGTATTAAATTCTTATATAAATATTTCTTTGGACAATCTAAATAATTATTAAGAGCAGATACATTAAGCCCTCTTTTGAAAAATAGTTGCCTTAAATATTCCGGTTCAAATAAAGAAGCTGATTTTTTTTCATAATTCATAAATAAAGCAAGTTTATCAATATTTTTTTCCTCAAAATCTTTCATTTTTTCTTTTTTCTTAAATGATAAATTAATTTCCTCTACAAATTCAGATTCTTCATGTTCCCTACCATCATTATCTGTCCTAGCAAAAGAAATAGTCAGGTTCTTTTTGGCACGTGTCATAGCAACATAAAAAAGTCTTTTCTCATCTTCTATATCACCATCATATTGATAAATGGGTAAGGTTATATTATTTCCTCCACCACGACTAGCTTCCCAAGATTTTCGTGTAGCATTTACTATATAAACACTTTCAAATTCTCTACCCTTTGATCCATGTGCCGTCATTAAAGATACTCCTTCAATAATTTCAGGATCAGTGGTTTTGATATCTAAATTGTATTTAATAAATGAGTCAATAAAATAAATAAAGTCAGCAAGTCCATAATCTTTTTTTGTTTGATTTTGTCTTTTTACTTCATCTAGAAGTTTATCCAGTTTTAAAAGTTGGATACGACTATCTGTAGATGTGAGCATATATTTAATATATCCTATCTTCTTTAAGAAAATTTTAAAGAAATCAGAAAAATTTTGATTAAGGGATTCGGTTTTTAATTCTTTTAAAGTTTTCGCAAGATGTGAAAAATCTTTAAGATTTTTCACATCAATTCCTTTCAAAATTTTTTTATCTTCAATAATTGCAAAAAGGTGTTTTTTCTCTTCTTTACGCAAAGATTTAAATTTATCCAATATTTTAACAGTGTCATACATATCAAGGTTCAAGAAATTAACAAAAAAAATCTTTCCTAAATGGTGGTCATTATTGGGATTAAAAATAACCTTTAAAATATTTATAAGATTTCTAATATTTTGGTCATCTAATATTTTATCTTTCGAAAAAATAGTATAAGAAATCTGGTAAGAATCTAAAATTGTCTTTATGTCAGAAACATTTTTATTAGCACGATATAAAACTGCAATTTCACTTGGTGATGTACCATTTTTAATCTTTGATTTTATATCTTCTGCTAAATATAAAAGCTCAAATTTATAATTTGAGAATTCGTGAACATTTATTTTCTTATTCTCTTTTATGTTTGAGTGAAGATTTATACTACTCTCTAACCCCTTTGATTTAACAATAAGGCTGTGAGCACCATCTAAAATATCCTGTGTTGAGCGATAATTTTCTGAAAGTGTAATTAGATTAACATCTCTGTATAAATCTTGAAATCGTGAGAATGTTTCAGTACTTGCTCCTTGAAATCGATATATGGACTGTTTTTCATCTCCAACAGTAAATATATTTGGCTTACCTTCTAGGTGAGGTGCATCAGTTAAAAGTTCTATTAGGGTGTTTTGCCCCTCATTTGTATCTTGATGTTCGTCCACAAGTATATATTGATATTTTTCCTGTACATCTGCCTTAAAATCTTTGTTTTTTGAAAGTTCTTCCCGTGCATAAAGTATCATATCGGAAAAATCATACAATCCACGATTTTTTAATTCTATTTGATAAAGTGAAAAAATTTCTCCTAACTCTTCCGCTTTAAGAATTTTTTTATTTATTTTCTCATTTTCAGCTGGTTTTATATCTCCTTTTTTAGCTTCTCCAAAATCTTTTTTATAATATAAGTTATCATCCGAAAGAAGTTCTTTCTTCCAAATAGGCAATTTTTTAATAAATTCTTGTGGAGATAATCCTTCTTTTTTTATTGTAAGTATTCCATCTACAATCTTATTTAAAAATGAAAACTCATCATGAAAAGAGACGAGATGCTCAAATTTGTTTTTTTTGATAATAGACTCAATAATCTCAATTCTTTCCAAATCATCTATAACTCTAGCTCCTTCAAGTTCTTCAAAATAAAAATTAAATTCTCTTATAAGATGTTCACAAAACGCATGGAAAGTAAAAATATTTACTCTATATGCTTGATCACCAATTATCTCAAGAAGTTTTTCACGCATTGCAATAACTCCGGCAGTTGTATAAGTAAGGGCTAAAATACTTTCTGGGGCCGTATCGGTTTTATCTAAAATTTTAGCAATACGAAAAGTTAATATTTTTGTTTTGCCTGTTCCTGGACCAGCTATTACCATAACTGGGCCATCTATTGTATCTACTGCTTCTTTTTGGGCTTTATTTAGATTTTTATAGGCTTCATTAAAAGTAAAATTGCTCATATTTTTATTATATCATTTATAAACTGATAATTTCTATAGCTATATCATCACCAAACCATTCTCTTGTAAATTTTTTGAAAACTTCATTTTCCTTAGAAACTAATATGGAAAGTTTGTTTCCACGGGTGAAAAAAGCTTTCCTTTCAGGAAATTCTTTAAAATAATCTTCTAAATATTTCGGAATTAAATCTTCTTGGTAAATCCAATCTTTTATATTTGGAAAAACATTTTTAAAATCATCTCTAACAATACCATAATGAGTGCAAAGAAGTGCTCCTTTTTTTATACTTTTTGGTATTAAATTTTTGAATGATTTTATATAAGAAAAAGTATCTTCTCCATTCTCTATAAGATAAACTAGCTTGGGTAGTGAAATTTTTATATAATTTTTAACATTAGTATTGAGAAATTTTTCATAGACTTTTGACTCACATGTTCGTGGAGTTGCAAATATGACAGCAGGTAAATCTCTATCAAGTGATTCAATAGTTGGACGAACAATTCCAAAAAGAATTCGCCCGAAATATTTTTTGTCTTTCCAATCTCTAAGTCTTTCATAAATAGTTGAGCTTATAGTATTACAGGCAATTACAACTCCAGCACAATTCATCTCTCCATAAAGATAATCGAGAGCTTTTGTTGCTATATTAAAAAGTTCATTGGGCATCTTCTCCCCAAAAGGAACATTCATTTGGTCTCCTAAAAAAATATAGTTATACTCTGGGAGTTTTTCTTTTAAATGTTTTAATATCCACAATCCCCCAACCCCTGAATCAA
>JBAZOZ010000029.1:0-9558 GCA_041648455.1 Candidatus Pacearchaeota archaeon
TTATGTTGGAGAGGGTAATTTATCTGCAAATAATAATCGTTTCTTTGATATAATCTATGGTTATGTGATTGCTAACTCTAGCAGTTCGTTAACAATAAATCAATTAAATGTATTGCCAAATTCTAGAAATAATTTAATATCAACAAATCAATTTTCAAATGAAGCAACGAGAGATTTTTCTTTAGTTCAAGATAGTGAGTGGATTAATTCTGGAAAGAGTTCAGGAGTTTTATTGCCTTCATTTGATTATTATGGAAATCCAAGAATTTATGGAGCAGAAATTGATATCGGACCGATAGAATATAATGTGTCTGCACAAACGGAAATATGCAACAACGCAATTGATGACGACGGCGATGGATTAATTGATTGCGCCGATGTTTTAAATTGTGCTGAAGGAACAAGTTGTGGAGCAGGAAAAACTTGTCAATTTGAAATTTGTGAATTAGTAATAAGAAATCAGCCTCCAATTCTAGATTCAATAGGACCAAAAACAGTTAATGAAAATACTTTATTGCAATTTACATTAACTTATTCAGATCCAGATGGAAATGCAATAACATGCTCAGCTTCGAATTTACCGACGGGTGCAACATTTAATCAACAAACATGCACATTCAGCTGGACTCCTGGATTTGATAAATCAGAAGTTTATTCAAACATTTTATTTACGATTGTTGATAATGGAAATCCAATTGAATCAGATTCAGAAGAAATTACTATTACCGTCGGGAATGTCCCCTATACTTGTATAGAATTAGGGGGAGATGTTTGTTTAAGCGACGAATATTGTTCTAGTTCTGAAATTAGTTCTCCTGACACAGATAGATGCTGTGATACAACTTGCAGTTTTGGAGAACCTTCATGGAGTTTATGCAGTGATTGTGGGGGAGGATTATTTGATTTGGATATTTGCGACGAAACAGAATGCAATTTAATTTCAGAGAGCTGTTATTTTGTTAATAAAATATTTCCTATACCAAATACTTGCACTGCATGTTCAGCGACGTTTTGTTCTGACTATGTAAATCAAGTAGATTGCAACACGAATAGATGTGGAATAAATAATTGTGTTTGGAATTTGGGAACTAATGTTTGTGAAATAAATTCTCCAATGACTTCTTCAGGAGGAGATTTATATTTGAATGGAGGAAAATGGGAGGGCTATGGAGTAATGCACATAACACAATTGTACCAAGACATTAATCTTGATCCATTTAAAAATGATTTTTTATTCAGTGATTTATGGCCTAAATATGGCGTGACTAATGAAAATTATCCAGAGAAATTAAATGAAATAGAGAGTAATCCAGTTTTGAAAGAGCAATTTTTGAATGAATATAATTCTGTATTCGAAGACAGATTTTCTAGAATTGAAGAAGAATTATTTCATATAAAAGAACTTGGATTTAATGTCGTGGCTTTTCAGGGCACGGACGGATGGAATGAAAAACATTTTCTTCCAATGTCACAAATAAATTCCGTGGAAAGAAGAAATTTGAATTATTATTCTTGTGATACACTTAAGAGATATTTAAAGCTATTAGATAAATATGATTTAAAGGCAGTTATTAATCCAAAGCCCGGAAGTTCTACCACTATGGATTGTGACCCTTTTGCTTTTGTTGAAAAAGGAAGCGGAACATACATGGGAGAGCTTAATGGAATGGGTTGTGTAGATTTTATAAAAGACTGTGTTGATCCTGAAACAGAGAGTGTTATCTTGGCGTGGGATTTAGGATGGGAATCTTTATTATTTTTTCATCCAAATGGGCAGCCTTCTCTAATTTTACAATTTTATGATTGGATATATTATACTGAGAAAAATGGAAGAGCAATTGAAGGAGTGAATTATGATGAATACAAAGGAACCTATTATAATTATCTTGGAGGAGAATGGGAAAATTGGCTGATTAATAATTATGGTTCTGTCGAAGAAGCAGAAAAACAATTAAGAAAAAGCAGAATCGTAGAAATGGTAAAGAACCCAGAGATTTTTTCAAGTCAAAGTGAATTTTGTTCAGAGGAAAATAGTCCTCTTACATCTGCAGTAAGAAAATTTTCCAACTATCAATCGACAAAAAAATATCAAGAAGCAATAGACAAAATAAAAGTTGTTGATTCAAGGCATTTGTTCACAGGACATTTGCTGTCTTCTATAAATAATGGATTTTGTAATAATCTTTTCTTGCCTGATTCTCGTTATGTATTAAAATATACGGATATTGCTCCAGTTGAAATTTATCCTGTAAATGATTTTTATTTTCCAGATACAACTGAAGGAACGAAATATCCTTTTGATTCCACAATGGACAAGAGAATAGAATCTATAGTCGGCGTTACATTAAATTATGCGTCTAGAAATGGATTAAAACCAATAGATCTTCCGGAATATGGTTATGGTATTTCTGAAAATCCAACCAGTGAAGAAATATTACAGCAAGACAGCGTCACGAAATCTGTTTACAAATCAATAATAAAATATGGTGTGGATTTATCTATACACTGGATTTATAGTTCTTCTTATTTAGGTGGAGAAGTAAATGGCCAGCATGGTTTGTTTAGTATCGTCGATTATAATTCTAAAAATCCTTCTGGTTCACATACTATTGATAGGTTGCCTTTGGCGAATACAATTAAAAGTTTTTCAGAATCAGGAAAAAATAAACCCTCAAATCAAATTACAAATTATATTGTTGTTGACTCTGATGCAAAAGCAAATTTGCAGTCAGAATTTTTAAGAGGAATTCAAGAAGCTTATGGAATTCTTGATGCGAACTCAAATGCAGTTATCGGCGTGAAAACCTCGTGTAGTGAAGTTACTTCATCATCTCTTCCTGGAAATATTTTGTGCTCAGGAAATCAACTAAATATCGGGAATTGTCCGTTGAAATGTTTTGATTCTATTTTAAGGAAGATAGAAGTTAAAAATAGTTCCGGAGAATGGACAGAAATTAAACAAACAAAGTATGTTGTTGTAAGGTTTGGAGAGCCGGTGCAAATAAGAGCAACAATAGATAATTATGGAGAAAGTTTATGGAAATCTAGCAATGTTTATCTTACAGAGATAACAACAAATTCTATGATTAAAATCTCCAAAGACATTTCTTTTGAAAGTGAAAGCGAAGTTTTAGAATTAAACTTGCCTGCAATTTCAGATTCGATTAGTGCAAAATTAAGAATGAAAATTCAATATATTGGCGGATTTGGAGAAGAGGTAGATTTTATAATAGTTCCCGAGGAGAAATCAACTTTTTGTCAGTCTAATTATTTTTATTCTTCTCCCACTTCTGTTTCAGGACAATCCTGCTGTTTTGAGGGAAAATCAATTCCTTCAAATTCAATTGCTCCTGGAGAAAATAGATTTTTATGTTATAATGGAAGAATATATGTTCACGACGGAGATGTGATTAGTTTGCCTAATTTTGTCAGGGTTTCTTCTTCTTGCAGTATTGTTGGAAATTATTATGCAAATTCAAATTATCCCTGGACTGCAACTAATCAGGAATGGATGGGGGGGTGGAAATTAGGAATTGGCGAGGGACTTGAATGCAGGGAAAATATGGTTTGTAAACAATCTGCTTGCGTAAATGAAATTAGAAATTTAATTTCTAATGGTGATTTTTTAAATGCGTTAAACTCATGGGTTCCAAATGATATAGCAAAAGTTTCTGTTACAGCCTCGGATTTTAATTTAAATTCTCAATCTATGAAGATTTCAGGATATGGATTTGCAATTCAGAAACCAGTTAATTTAATTAATAAAGCAGGGAAAAAATATTCTATTTCATTTTGGCTGAAGAAAGATTCAGGTATGATTTCAAGAATTAGTGTGGTAAGCGAGGACTGGCAGACAAGTTTGATTTACAAGGAAATAAGAGATGAAATAAATGGCTGGAGAAAATATGAATTTAAATTTACAATTCCAGATAATAAACGATACCAAGTTATTTTAGATAGCTATAATACCAATACTGGAAATGTTTGGTATGACGATGTTCGGCTCGTTGAGATTTCTTAATTTTTAGTTTATTATTCTCCACTATCTTCTTTCTTTTGTGTTCTTCAATAATTTTCCGTTCGTGAGTTCATAATCTATTCCCCTTATTTTCCTGAACCCCCAACTCGCGACCTCGCACGAGTTATTGATAATTTTTTGATAGTCTCTACCACAAAATCGCTCGCCCACCCGAAAGGATCATTTAATTTTTTGATGAACTCACTCACTATCTTCTTCTTTTTCTTTATACTTTTCAATTCTTTCCTTGTTTGTTTTGCATTCGGGATTGAAACAAAAAATCCATGGTCTTTTTCCTTTGCTTAATCTCATCAGCATCGGGAAACCGCAATGTTCGCAAACTTTCTCGGTCTTTTTTATAATTCCATTCGGAGGAAGAGAAAAAGCTTTTTTACATTCAGGATAAGCGCCGCATCCGACGAAACTTCTTTTTGTCTTCGGCGAATACATTATTCCCAACATTCCTTTTTTGCAAGAAGGGCATTGTATTAATTTATTTTCTTCTTTTTCCTGCTGTCTTAAATTGTCCGTTGCTTCAACTAATTCGTTTCCAATCTTATTATTATTCTTTTCAAAATCTTTTGCAATTTCTATTATTTTCTCTTTTGCTTCATCAATTATTCTTTTTTCTTTTTCTTCTAGGTGTTCTTTTTTCTTTGATTCTTGAATTGATTCCATTTCTTTTTCAAAACGTCTTGTTAATGCTTCATCAATTATTACTGGAGAATATTTTTCTAAGGTATTAATCAAGGAAATTCCTAATGGCGTTGCCTGAATTGATTTTTCTTTTATGTAGCCTCTATCATAAAGAGTTTCAAGGATGCTTGCTCTTGTTGCTTTTGTTCCAAGATTTCTTTTTTCCAATTCAGTAATTATCGACGCTGGTGAATAACGGTGTGGGGGCTGTGTTTCCTTGTTTTCAATTTTTGAATCAATTATCTTTACTTCGCCATTCATATCTGGAATTTCTTTTTCTTTTAATCTTGAAGGATATATTTCGAGCCACGCTTTTTTTGTAATCGCACTTCCTCTGGTATTGAAAATTAGATTTTCACTTTTTTGATTCTTCACATTTTCCTCTTTTTTTGGTTCTGAATTTTCTGTCCCCTTTCCCTTACTCGAGCCCGCACTCGTTATTATTTTTGAGTCGCTATCCACCGTAACTCCCTGATTATCCACTCCTTCGTCTCGTGCAAATTCTCGCCCTTTCAGTTGTGAGAAATCTTCTTGAATAGAAATTGCCGCACTTATTGTTTTGTTGTCTATTATTGCATCTTCGCAGAAAAGCGAAAGAAATCTTTTTACGATTAGATTATAAATTTTTTCATCTTCGCCGGATAAAATTTGTTCGTTTCCCGTCGGATAAATTGACGGGTGTGCGGGGTCTGTTTTTTTACCTTCTATTGGTTTTTGTTTTTTAATTAAATGTTCGACGTTATATTTTCTGGATAATTTTTTTAGAATTTCTTTGTAAGCAATTGAATCTGGAAGTTTTTGAGAAGAAGTTCTCGGATAGGAAATTAAACCTCCAAGATAAAGTGATTGTGCAATTTGAAGAGTTCTCGACGGAGTTATTCCATAAAATGCGTAAGTTTCTGTCTGCAATGTTGTTAAATTGAACGGTGGATTTGGTGGAAGTTTCTGCTGTGATTTTTTTGTTTCTGCAATTGCAGTTTTTCCTTTTAAATCTTTGAATTTTTCTAGTTCTGGTTTCTTGAAAATATCCTTGATATATTTTAATTCAATTTTTGTGCTTAAATTGTCTTCGACTGTGATAAAAACTTGCCAATAAGGTTCTGATTTGAAGGCTTGAATTTCCTTTTCTTTTTTGACAATTAAATTTAATGTTGGCCCTTGAACTCTTCCTATTGACATTATTTTGAATCTTCCTGTTGATTTTATTGCGTTCATTAATGCACGTGATAAATTTATTCCATAAAACCAATCTAAATAATGTCTCGTTTCTCCAGCAATCGCCTGCCCCCATTCTAAATGGGGTGATTTTTCGTCGTAAGATTTATTCAATTCATCATTAGTTAATGTAGAGAATTTCATTCTGTATGCATCTTTCTGTCCAGTTATGAATCTCACTACATTTAATCCAATCACTTCTCCCTCTATGTCGAAATCTGTTGCAATTGTTATGCTTCCGGCATTTTTTGCTAGTTTTAGCAATGCATCATAATATTTTTTTGTGAAATCTCCCTTTCTTACCAAATAATTTGGAAACCAGCCTATATTAAATTCAGGTATTTCGCTTCCGCCATTTTTTTGTTTTAAACTGAATAAATGTCCTACAGCGCATGCAACAATTATCTTTTTACCATCACGAGAAACTTCATAATATGGAATTTTGTTTATGTCTCTTTTTGTGGATTTTCCCAGTGCCGTAGCTATTTTCAATGCAGCCTGCGGTTTTTCTGTAATTACTAATTCATATCCATCTTCTTTTAGAGAAATTTCTTGAGGAGTAAAGTTTATTTCCTTTATCGCGGAACTTTTTGAATTTTTTGTTTTTTTGTAATTATTTTTCCTATTTGTTTTTGATTTTTTGTCCAAAATTTTTTCCACACTTTCCAAATCTTTTCTATTTGGTTTTTTATATATTTTCTCTACAATAGTTTTCAGATAATCTTCTTTTGATATTTCTTTTATTTGCTTTTCAATTGTGTTTTTTAGATAGTCTTCTTTTGTTATATTTTCTTTCTGAATCTTTTCTGTGGTTGTCTTTAAGTCATCTTCATTTATAGGAAAAAATTCCTCAGATGCCTTTTCTTCTCTGGATTTTTTCTTTTTTGGCAGCATTTTATACTCTTAATGGAAAATGTTAGTTTTTATAGGTTTTTAGTATTCTATAAATTTTTATAAACCCTAATTTCTTAATTTTATCAATGGTTAAGAGGGGTCTATCTACAAGGGGTTTGTCAACGATTGTTGTAACTCTAATTTTAATTTTATTAGTTTTAGTTGCAGTAGGAATTCTTTGGTATGTTTTTAGAGAAGTTAGTGAAGTGAAATCCGATATTGCTGTAGAGCCGTTTCTCGTCGATATTGATATAAATCCGTTAAGTGTTGCAATTATTCCCGACGGTACAAGTGCAAATGTTTCATTGAGATTAAATAGAAATCCTGGAGAAGGTGATATTGATTCTTTAAAATTTATTTTATTTGATGGGAATTCTTCTCATGAGGAAGTTGTAAACACTACACTGGAAGAATTAACAGAGAAAACTTATATGGTTCCTATTGGAAATTTAAATAAAGATTCTTTAGAAACAATTACAGCCATTCCTATTTTATTGGGAAAAGAAGGAGAACAAAAACTTGCGCGATTTGGAAAAGAATATAATTTTAAGACGAATAAAACACGAACTGTATCTTCTGGAGGGGGTGGCGGTGGAGGAGGCGGAGGAAGTGGAACACCGGCGTGCACGCCGACTAAAACATGTGCATTAAATTATATTGGGCAGTGTGGAACACAATTAAGCGATGGATGCAATAATGTTTTGAATTGTGCAAATAACTGCGATGCAACTCAATTTTATTGTTACAAAGGGGAAGGAGATGTTAGCAATGTTTGCGTGAATAATTCAGTAACATGTAATCCTCAGGGAAATTCTTGCGTGAATTTAACCGCGCTTGCACAATTCTATTGTTATTATAATGGAACTTCGTTTAAATTTAAAAATATTACAAGCACATGTGTGAATGGATGTCAAGGTAATGAGTGTTTAGGACCCTGTGATTTAACTTCAGCGTCGTGGAATGTCACAACCGCAACAGAAGGAGAGATGGTTAAATTAACAGTTCAAGGAAATAATTGCAACGGAAAGAACTTGAATTATACAATTTATGAAGATGATGGATTCTTTGGAGCAGATGCTGTTCATTCCTTTATTTCAAATTTATTGACAGCAAATTGGAATGCAATTTATGTTGACGATGGAATAGGTATACCAGAGTATTATTTTAAGGTTTTTGTTGTTGGTGATGCAAGTGAAAATATCTTGAGCAATAATTTCTTGGAAGTTGATAGAGCCATTATTCCTATGACTTCTTTGACATTTAATAAAATCTCTTCTCAAGTTTATGGAACTTCTTTAATACCAACCTGTTCTGCTAATGTTGTTGGGACTCCAATATTGAGAATGAATGGAAATGCAATAATTTCCGGACAAACACTAACGCTTGGAGCTGGAAGTTATTTATTTAATTGTAGTCTTAATAGCCCTGCTGTTAGTAATAGTTCAATATTTATTATTAATAAAGTAACTCCTTCATTAAGTTTGACTGCAAATCCATCATGGAGTGTTACAAATCCAACACAAACAAGTGTTACAGGAAGTGGGTGTGCTTCTGGTTTAACTTGTAATTTGTATAGAAATAATGTTGCTGTTGCAATTCCAGATATTCAAACATTAGCTGTAGGAATTTATAATTATGTTTTTAATACAACCGGGAATACAAATTATACTTACACCTCTGTTACAAATAATTTAATTGTAAATCTTGCTGCTCCTGTGTGCGGTAACGGAGTAATTGAAACAGGAGAACAATGCGAAACAAACCCATTGAATTTGAATGGAGCAAGTTGTGTTTCACTTGGATATGATTCTGGAACATTAGATTGTAGTTCAAGTTGTCAGTTTGATACAACACAATGTGTTGGTGTTGGCAAAACACAAATTGTTGAATTAATTGCTGTCGATGGTGTAACTGTTTTATCAACATACAATACAGGAAATAATTTAATACAGCAATGTGCAAATGATGCAATACAAGGACAGACTTGCTTGGTTTGGCCTGGAACTTATGCTGAAAGAGTTGTGACTGTTAGAGGAGGAATTGCAGGAAATTATATTACAATTAAGTCGCAAACCAAAGGACAAGCAATTATTAATTCTTCAACAAATGGAGGATTTACTATAAGTCATCCTTATATTAAAGTTGATGGTTTTGATATTACTGGATATGCTAATGCTGGTTTTATTACTCTTCCAACTAATACGAATGATGCTAATAGGGGAGATTATGCAATTATCAGCAACAATAACATTCATGATACAAGCGGCGGAACAACAGGGCCTGGTTGGGTAAATGGAGTATGTACTGGTTCTAGTTGTTCTTCACTGGTTTGGGCAATTCGAATCTATGAATCTGCAAATCTTAATAATATAGCCAAAGGCGTTACAATAAGTGAGAATAATATTATAAGGCATAAATATGCTGCAATAGCCATATTCGGAATTAATCAGAGAGCTATGAATAATTATATCGAAGGGTTTAATGATGCTCTTAATTTACATTTTGATGATGCTGACGCATTTGTGCTTTTTGGTATTAATAATACTATCAGTGGTAATGAAGTGATGATAGATAGTCGCTGTGAAAACGATTGTTCTAATTGCGGAGGTTCATGCGGGACCGATCACACAGATTATATTCAGGCCTATTATGTCTATGACTATCAGTATTATAGTAAGAATATGCTTATTGAAAACAATTATTTCCACGATGGAGGACTGGTTCAAATAGGGCAA
>JBAZOZ010000030.1:0-9451 GCA_041648455.1 Candidatus Pacearchaeota archaeon
ATCTGCGAATGCCTGTTCGTAATCCAGTTGCCTCGCTTCATTCAAATGTCTTACAGTATTGTGTTTCTCTGCTCTCCAAACAGTAAAAATTGTGAATACTTTTTCCATGGAACACGCAAGCATTTGTTTATACAGTTGACAACTCTGACTCAAATAAGCTTTTTTTTCAAAATATTCTGCTTTAAATAATTCTGTTCCGCCTTCACTGCTCGAACTAATTATCGACGGAAAAACAAATTCAAAAGCCCCTTCTTTTATCATAAATTCTCTATAAGCCTGCATAACTGTTGATTCAACCTTAAATATCGCCTGAATTTTTTCTCTATGCAAATCCAAAAATCTGTAATCCAGTCTTTTAGGCAATTCTGTTTTTGAAAATTCAGAAACATCTATCGGCAATTCATCTGCATGCGCAAGTTCAATAATTTCTTCAGGAATAATTTCTCTTCCACCCGGAGCTTGCTCGGATTCCTTTACACTTCCTTTAACATAAATAACAGATTCCCTTGTAACAGAACTCATTAAAGAAAAAACATTTTCTTCTATTTTATCTTTAACACCAGTAATTTGAATCACGCCAGAAATATCCCTCAAAAGCAAAAATCTTATTTTTCCCAAGGCTCGAATATTATAAACCCACCCAACAACTTCCACGCTTTTCTTCTTTCCATCTAAAACATTTTGAATCAAATCTCGATTCTTATTCAGCTTGACTAAATCAATTTGTTCCATGACAAAACAAGAAATAAACCATATTTAAATTCTTTTATTCCCATCAAATTACAAATTTAATTAGCGGAAGTTCTATCTCTAATTTTAATTCTTTTCCCAGTAATTTCAAACAAAGAATTATATTCCATATAAGAACATTCCTTCCGAGATAAATTTCTATGATTGCTCTGAGAAACAAATCTTAATCCATAATTAATTAAATTATCCATAATTCTGCAAAAATTATCCTCACAATCATCTCCGTAAATAATCAGATTTACATTTGTTTTATCTGCTATATCCATTTCATCTAATTTATCGGGATAAATTTGAACTCCAAAATTTCCCTCTCTAAACATCTCTACTACATCACTGCATACTCCAAATAAATCTTTCTTATTTTCTTTTCCTAAGACTAAAACCATTAAATATTTCAAAAAAACAAATATATAAATATTACGCTACCTCAATTTTATATTGGTTCAGGACATATGTCATCCTCTAAATTACGTGTAAATTTAACTTATGCTCAATTCAAAAATCGTGCTCCAAGATACGTAGAGATAAACTTCATTACTTCAAACAATATTAAAGTTATAGAAACTTTTATATAGAAGGTTTATCACATACAAAAATATGAATAAGAAAATTATATTTGCAATTGGTATTTTAGTTATTTTATTAGCTATATTCTTTTTTCCAAAAAATAATGGATACTCTTATGGCGGTTTTGTTCGCACAGGAGATGTTCTTCATAGAGAAAGGTATAATTGTTTTGGAATAGAATACGAAAAGTATGGTGAAAATCCGTTTAGCATCGAACAATGTTCAGATTGCGGAAAAAATTATTTTTGTGCAGGAATACCTTATGACAAAACATGCTATGAGTGGATAGCAGATGGTAGCAAGCCGGATAATGAAAAAGTTATACCTTGCAAATAAAGTAAATAAAAGAAATATATTCATTAATTTCTAAACTTCCCAGTTGCCAACACACGATTTTTGAACTCGAAATTTTTGCCTTCAGCATCGTTGCACTAAAATTTCGTCCAAACGGAAAACATAATTGAGCAAATGAAATGAGCGAACTATTTTTCAATTGGCCTGGTGACATATGTTATGGTCTTACACACGTTACCTCAATTTTACTTAATAAATTTCCCTACCTTCAAAATATTTTATCACGAACTTCTTGTGTTCCTTAAGTTTGTGAAATAGAAAACAAAGAATATTGTTTTCTGTATAGATTTTGAACGGGACAGAAATTTATAAAATAAATTTCTGTATTATTTCCCTCACTTCTTTCCCGTCAATTTTCCCCTTAAATTCTTTCATTACAATTCCCATATACGCATTCTCGCTAAGCCCTGGCTTTTCATTGATTATCTTGGCGATTTTCTCCTCGACAATTCCAAAATCTTCTTTCTCAATCTTAATCGCATCTTCAAAATTAATTCCATTCAAAATATCTTCCATGATTTTTTTAATTTCATTTTCAGAAATATTTTTCTTTCTCACCGCATTAAGAATATCAATAAAACTATCTTCTATTTTGTCATAAACTTCATCAAGAGTTAAATTATTTTTAGTTGCAATCTCTTTCGGAAAAATCAAAAGAGTTTTGGCAATTAATTGTGGCTTGTTAATAATTTTTAACAGCTCCTTAAATTCTTCAACTTTATTTTCACCGAACAACAATTTTATCATCTCTTCGTGCAGTCCCTCTTTTTTCAATTCTTCCTCAATCTCGCTTCTAAGTTTAGGAAGAGTTCTCTTTGCTTCATCAATTAAATCTTTATGAATTTTTAATAAAGGTAAATCAGTTTCAGGATACATTCTGGCGCTTCCAGGCATTGGCCGAGAAAACTCTGTTTTCCCGTCGGGAAGCACATTCCTTACCTCGGCTTTTAAATTATTTTTTTTAATGTCTTCCAACTGCCTTTCAACTTCATTCTCAACTGTTTTAATCATTATCTTCGGATCCTGAAAACCCTTAATCTCAACTCTCGGATGCCCTCTAATAGAAACATTAATATCCTGTCTAATTGTTCCAATTCCTCTTTTAACTTTACAGCTTCTCAAAATTTCTCCAATCTTTAACGCTGTTTCTTTAGCATGCTCTGCATTTTTAATATCAGTCTCGGTTGCAATTTCAATTAAAGGAATTCCTAATCTATCAAGCCGGTAAATATCTCTTCCTTTTTCTTTTCCAATTATTCTCGCAGAATCTTCTTCTAAAAAAATACCAGCAATCCCAACTCTTCCCTGAGAAGTTTCAACATAGCCGTCGCGTGCAAGAAATAAAGTTCTTTGAAAACCACTTGTGTTGCTTCCGTCGATAACTGTCTTTCTCATAATTTGCGTCAATGTTTGAATTTTGCAATTCAACAACAAAACAATATGCAGAGCAATTTTCAACGCCTCTTCATTTATTTTATGCGGTGGTTCTTCATCTAAATCAACTAAACAAACATTATCTTTATGAATTTGATAAACAAAATTTTTGTCAAGAGAAGCCTGATATTTAACAGCCTCGTCAATTTCCCCGCCCTCGCCGGCAACCGCATGCAATTTTCTTGTAATAATATAATCCGGCTCGTCGCTTCTAAGATGAGACGGGCAATTGCAAAATAACTTTTTGGAATCCAACTGCTGGTGAATTTCCAATCCAGATTTAAATCCAATCTTTGAATAGTCAATTTTATTTTCTTCTGACATGAAATAAGAAAAGAAAAAGAGTTTATTAAATTAATGAAATACTAAAAAATATTTCTTGAATCTAAAAAATAATTATTAACTGCTGTTTCAATAATCTTTCTCGTATATGGAATATTTTGTCTCAATAAATCTGTCATTAATTCAACTACAATATTTTCGTTAGTAATCTCAAGTTCCGATTCTACCATAGTCATAATAGTTCTGCGTATATCTTCATCACCAACAATTCTCTTTTTTCTATTTATTGAACTTTCCCATAATTTTGCAAATCGTTGAGAATTATAATCTTTAATTACAACCCCCTCCATCTTTCCACTACAATAATCACTTTTATCAACCAATCGTTCTAATTTTTGTAAATTAACAATCCCCCTATGCACTGGATTTAAAAAACGAATATTTTCTATATCTAAATTATTTGACATAGCTTTAGCATCGTTATAAGGAATAAATCTCTGAGAAGGAATATCAAAAATATCAACCAAATAAAATTTATTATGACAATCGGGAAAATAATCTAGAGTATGTTTGGCTAGCCATTCTCCAAAAATAATTTTATCCTCGGGAAGATTACAGAAACTATAATTTTTAGATGCCCATTTCAAAAACCCCTCAAACCATCTGCATTCAGGAGTATGAGATTTGGAACTAATAAATTTGCTTGTAAGATAATTGGCCCTATTTCCTGCCAATATTCTCCCATTATACATTCTAACTTGTACATTTCCTCCATCTAATTTTTCATAAACTTCAACAGGCCTATCAAGAAGAAAGGGAATCTCATTCAAGTGTGGAATTCTCATATATTTTACAAAATCAGGATATTTTTTATCGTTCATTTTAACTTCTAGAATTTATACAATTTACATTTGAATATCCTGCAACGTCTCTCAAGAATTCCGTACCTCTAATTAAATGTTCATCGGAAGATAATAGATGAACTAATCCAACATCTTTTGTTTTTTTGTCAGTTGATAATTCTAATTTACTTGTCCCTAATAAGAAAGAGATTTTTAACAGTTCTTTATCAACATCCGAAAAACATTCTATTTGTTTCTTAATACTATTCTCACAAGCAAATTTACTTGCCCAATAAACATCAAGCCCAACCTGCTCTGAATCTGCCCCATATCTAAATTTTGGGAGCAATCCCTTACCAGATTCGTAAACTTTGTAAAGATAATCAAAAAATTCCTGAGAAATTTCACGATTATAATAATTAAGCCTTACAAATTTATGATTATTAATTTCATCCATAAGAAATTCTGGAATTAAAATCCTTTTATTCTCTTTCTCCAAAGATTCCAAAAACAATTCCGGATGTTGATAAGCAACCTCAACACCACAATAATTTCGGCACATATTTTGGATATCTATTATTGCGCTTGTATCTGGAACTATAAGAGAGATATCTCTATCAAAAAGCGGTCTTGTAAAAGGATTACCCTTAATTCCTTTCTCAATATTCTTAAAAATTCTTGCAATATTTTTGTTTTTCATAATATTAATCGTCTATTTTTCCTTAAAAATCTTTCGATTGTAACCCCTAAAGAGTTATTACTAATATGACTTTTCAAATAAGAAAAAGAATTTTAACTTTAACGCAGATATTGTGTTATGTCAATCGAATGATAAATAACATTTCCATCTAGATATTTTGCATAAAACAATTTCGCAGTTCCGTCTGAAAACACAATCGGAACAGGTTGAGCAGAACCACACTTAGTCACTTGAAAACTATCAGTGTAACAATTCAACATATTGTTAATAATATTTGTAACTTTAGTCCAACTCTCATCAGAATTTTTTACATACAAATCTAAAGCAACATAACCATTATAAGTATCACTAACAATTGCGTATAATTTTCCATTAGCAACAAATAATTTTACTGCATTATTTCCTAAAAGATGCGGACCAATCCTAACAGGATTATCAAAATTCCAAGTTATGCCCTTATCAGCAGACTTTACAACATAAGGATCTGAGAGAAATTCATTTGCACCAAGATCTCTAACATAATAACCAGAAAAACCCATATATAATAATTGTGTTGCAGGATCATATGCAAAACTATTAGCAACAGGAGGAGCCTTTTGAATAGTTGGAACTCCAAAATAAGTTTTATCATAAAGAATACTATTTTTCCAAACTCCACTGCCCCAATACCTAGAAGAATATATTCCTTTATTTGGCGCAAAATAAGTACTGCCTGCTTGACTAGATACCTTTGGATAATTATCATTAATTAAATATAAAGACATAAATAATATGCTCCCATCGTTCAACTGGGTCACAATTTGATCATCAGTTGCTCCCTTAATAACCCCAGACTCTCCTCCAGTTCCCTCAAAAATATTAATGTTTGATACTCCTGCTTGAGTAGGCTCCCAATATCCATAAGTATTTTTTTTAAGAAACATAGAAACTGATTTAAATGCATCACTCGTTCTTGTGTTATCTATAACATCGAATGTTAAAAGAATAGAACCATCTTGCAAGACAATCGCGTTTGGATCATAGTGTCCGCCGTTCCAACCAGATACTAAACTATTAATTGGATAAGTATCTTGTAATTTCCATGAGATTCCCTTATCATAACTTATTTCATGAAAAATATATCTTGGTTGACCATATGCCTCGAGTGTATTAATATCATCATAAAATAAATGCAAAATATCTGTATTTTTTTCTTTAACAATTGTCGCATCCAATTGCTGTGACTTCCTTATACACCCCACTTCGGGATACCATGAACACTGACTAGAAGAATAAAAACCAAAATAAGAATTCATCATTCCAAAAGGATTTTTAGTATTACAATCTTGCTCATTAATATATTGACTGCAATCACATATTTTATTTTGCCATTTAAAATAAAGATAACTTCTTCCATTACATATAGCCCAAGTATTATCAAAATCCAATCCAACAAAACTCGCTCTTTGTTTCATTTCAAGTGTTTTCTTAGCTCCAAGACTTGAATCTTTTATTTGTATACCAAGAACGCTGTTTCCAAGTAAAGTATCAAAATAAGAATTTAATATAGTTCCTTGATTCTCTGAAAATAAGCGCACACTAGTGTAAGCGCAATGATCAGCTAAAGAATTTATATCATCATATTCAAAATCTCTACCGATTCCTGCAACCGAGTAAGAATTCGATATGGACCCAGCAACATTAGAATAAGCTATTCCGCCAAAAGAATTAGTAGTCGAGCAAGAATTAGAATAAGAATTTGATATAAAACCAGAATTAGAATAAACTATTCCTCCAACATGTGAACCTTGAAGATAACAGAGATAACAAAAACTATTTGTTATTGAACCTTTATTATCCGATACCAAGGTCCCAATTTTATCTTTTCCAATACTCTTTAATCTTTCCAATCCTAAATTTTTAATTTGACTTTGACTACCTGTAAATGCAAATAAAGCAATATTATCATACCCAGACCTCGAGATTTTTAAGTTTTTTATTACATGCTGTTTTCCATCCAAAATTCCATTAAATTTAGAATTTGCATTACCTATTGGAATAAACCCGCTAAAAGATGAACAATCAATATCATTTGCCAAATAATAAGACCAATCCAAATTATCATTTATTTTCTGAAGTTCAGCACAATTAGATATAGCAATAGGAACTTTTCTGCAATTTACACAAAGAGGATTTTGAACTTGTCCAGTATCACATTCCTCTCCAGAATCAATTATATTATTACCACAAGCACTAACGCACACACTGTCTTTACAAACTTTTCCTTCACCACAAGCAATTCCATTTCCATTCCCTTGTTTCCATCCACCCTGCCATAATGGATTAGGATAATTTGGACTTGCATAATAATTTCCTTTTACATCACAAGAAGTTGAAACTCTAATTACATTCTGCCACCATGAAGAAACATCTCCGTCATGAATATAGACCTGTCCATTGTAACATAAAAATCTATTATAACTATCTCCCGGAGCAATTGAATTTGAATTAACAACTTGTTTATTATAACAACATGCTTGACTTGTAAAAGAAGTTGGAGAAGAATAAAAAGGATGCGACTGGCAAAAATCATTTAATGGCATATTCTCTGGAATATACCCCACATCAGCGACGAGAATTCTATCCAAATATAAAACTCCTGTCAAACCATCACCTTTTGCAATTATAGCATCACCAAATTGTGATTTTGTAAAATCTCCGTGATAAACCCATTCCCATTTATCCGTCGCTGTCGTCAGTTTGTTTCCATAATTTAAAGAATGATCTCCATTATACAAATAAATACCCCTAGTAGTTGATTCAGCAGGACGATATTGTCTTGTCCAAATTGAATATGTTTTTGTAGAATCCCAAACCCAATTGAATTGTGCAAACCCATAACTGGCTAATGAAATCTTTTCCCCATTTGATGCAGTAGCGTCGGCAACAACGGTCGCTGAACTCAATCTATTTGCACTTTCAGATTCGATATAATAATTTTGTTGCACTACCCCATTAGGATCGTAGGCCGTATCTTCAGTAATTAATAATTTATCAGCATAAACAATTCCAGTTTGTCCGTCTCCTTTAATTACAATTCCATTCGGCAAATCCGTTGAAGTAAAAATAAAATTATTTGGTTGATTTATTTTATTATATTTTGTCCAATACCATCCATCAGTTATCGCACTTGTTTCTTTATCCGAAATCAAAACCTGATTATCATTATAAACATAAATTCCTCTTCCTGATGTTGAAGGTCTCGCTTGTCTTATCCATATATAATAATTTTTTCCATCTTGTAAATTTAAACTCGAAGCTGGAAACTGAACAAAACCATAAGTTGCAAAACTAATTGCTGATTCTCCATAAATATTTGTTAGAATTGCTCCATTTTTCGTAGGAGCTGATTCAATTTCTAAAATGTTTCCAGGAGAAAACAAAATGTCTTTTTGAGAATAATTATAAATTAAAATCCCAGCAAAAAGAATAATCGCAATTACAATTGAAGAAACTACTACATTCTTCCTCACCCGCTTTTTCATACCATTAATAATAAAATAGAATTAATAAACATTTCCAACAAACAAAACATTTATAAAAAATATATTCATAATCTTAACAATGGAAAAAGAGGGCATGCATCCAGTTAATCGAATTAAAAAAAAGTTTCATCAAAAAGCAGCAGACATGGTTTCTCAATTCGCAGGAAGCTGGATATTTATTTTTATTATAATAACAATCATAACTTCTTGGATTCTTATTAACGAAATTTCAAAAAATATTAACTTTGATCCAAAGCCATATATTATGCTTAATCTATTACTTAATATAGTCACATTAATTCTTAGTCCAATAATTTTAATGTCTCAAAATAGAGAATCTCAAAGAGATAGATTAAGGGCAGAATATGATTATGCTCTAAATAAAAAATCAGAAAAAGAAATTAGAGAATTAAAAGAAGATATAAAAGAGATAAAAAAAATTTTGAAAAAAGATAAATAATTCAAATCATCTTTTTATAACAAATATAATATAATTAGATTTTGAATTTTTCTTCGGAACAATAACATTTCCAGCATTGAAATCTTTATATAATAATTTTAAATAACCGCCATTGCTTGCTCCCGTGTCTGTTACATAAACTTTATCGCTCATTGAAGTCCATCCCGTTGGAATATTCTCTCTCATATCCCAAGCAAGATAAACTCTTACATTTTTATTTGCATTAAAAGAAGTTTGCGATAAAAAATCGTTTCTTGTTATAACTGCTTTGTGCCCATTCAAAGAAGAAGGTAAATTGCTTGTAATTGTATATATTCTATCCACATAATATTTACTTCCACTCTGCAGGGTTTTTATTTGATAACTTGAAGGAATCAAATTAGAAATCGCCATTTCCCCTGATGATTTTACAACAAATATAATATAATTAGATTTTGAATTTTTCTTCGGAACAATAACATTTCCAGCATTGAAATCTTTATATAATAATTTTAAATAACCGCCATTGCTTGCTCCCGTGTCTGTTACATAAACTTTA
>JBAZOZ010000031.1:0-9415 GCA_041648455.1 Candidatus Pacearchaeota archaeon
TTATAAATATATTCTAACTCCCCTTACGCCCACGCCGGGAGTCGAACCCGGGTTACATCCGTTCTGCATGATTAAGAATCATTTCTTGGTTCCTCTCATCTTCCCTTTATGCGATTTTCGTTCGGAGGCCGAGAGTTTAGTTTGTATTTATTTCGAAGGCAAACTTGAAGCAAACCTTGGCTCGAGTTAATGAAAACGTCCCACAGCGTCGAAAAAGGAGATAGTGTGCGAACGATTTCGTGGTAGAGGGTATTTTCATTTACCTTCCTCGTGCGAAGTCGCGAGTTGGAAGAACCATCGGTTCTTCTCATGCGACAGGGATATGTCATAGCCGTTAGACCACGTGAGCTATAAAAGAAACTCGCTAGTTTCTTTTCTTATTTCGTTCATTGAAAAGTCGTTATTGATATTCTTATTTTCTCGCTTTCCAATAAACTCGAACTTCCTCAAATCACTCACGGAAAACATGAAATTTTCTGTGGCTTCAACTTTTACAAGATTGAAGCGAACGACAATTTCTAAACGCCTCCGGTGAAATTGTTTGAAGATCAATAGTTAATGATAGGATTTGTTTTTAAAATCTTCGTTTTTGCAAAACGAATGAATTAAATCAATTTGTTATAAATCCACGCGAAGATGCATCCGCCAATGAATCCATCAATGAATCCGTATAATACTCCTATCAACATTCCAGATAGTGTTGTGCTGTAACCGAAATAAAACTGCGACAAAAGTAAAACTAATTGTTCGCCTGTTCCAATTAAAATTACCCAGAGCGAGAAAATTATTATTGACAATGCACATAACAAACCCAACGCCAAACCGAATTTGAGAGCATTAAGTTTTGCGTATCTTGGAGCCATCAAATTTTTCACCATTTTTTTTATTCTTCTTACCATATTATTCAACCCCCTTTCAATTTCATTTCTTTTTTGATCCAATAATCTTTTTTCCAATATATTTCTGCAATGCTTTTGGAATCTTTATGCTTCCATCTTTCAATTGATTATTTTCCATTAAGGCTATTAACGCTCTTGGCGACGCTAAAACAGTGTTGTTCAAAGTATGGGCAAAATATATTTTTCCCTTGCCTTCAATTCTAATATTTAGTCTTCTTGCCTGCGCTTCTTCCATGTTCGTTAGAGAGCCGACTTCGAAATATTTTTTTTGTCTTGGAGACCATGCTTCAACATCGCAGGATTTTGCTTTCAAATCTGCCAAATCACCAGAACAAATTTCCAAAACTCTTACTGGAATATCCAATGCCTTGAAAACTTCTAAAGTATATTTCAGCATTTTATCATACCATTTGTAAGAATCTTCCGGCTCGCAAATTACAATCATTTCTTGTTTTTCAAACTGATGAACTCTGTAAAAACCTTTTTCATCTATCCCATGGCTTCCAATTTCTTTTCTGAAACAAGGAGAATAACTTGTCAGTGTTATTGGTAAATTTTTTCCATTTATAGTTTTGTCAATAAATCTTCCAATCATTGAATGCTCGGATGTTCCAATCAGGTATAAATCTTCTCCCTCAATTTTATACATCATATTATCCATTTCCTTAAAACTCATTACTCCTTCGACAACTTTTCTTCTTATCATGAATGGGGGGATAACATATTGGAATCCTTGCTTAACCATATAATCTCTTGCAAAAGCTAAAATTGCCGAATGCAACAAAGCCAAATCTCCGGTTAAAAAATAAAATCCATTTCCAGAAGTTTCTCTTGCGGAATCAAAATCCGCGCCGTTAAGTTTTTCGGCGAGCTCTGCCGGATGGAAAATTTCATATTTCGGAATCTTTGGTGTGCCTATTTTCTTTAATTCTACATTTTCCTTGTCAGATTTTCCAATCGGAACAGATTTATGAATTATGTTTGGAATTTGATACATAATTTCCTTAATTTCTTCTTCAAGTTTTTTCCTTTTATCTTCGAGTTTTTCAATCTTTCCTGGAATCTCTTTTGCCTGCTTGATTAATTTAGAAGCGTCCTTTTTTGCTTTAATCGCGAGATTGACTTCATTAGAAATCTTATTTCTCTCACTTCTTAAATTATCTTCATCATATTTTATTTTTCTCCATTCTCCGTCGAGTTTTCTTACTTTGTCAACCAAATGAACTTTTTCATCCTGGAATTTCTTTCTTATATTCTCTTTTACAATCTCGGGATTTTCACGAATAACTTTTATGTCAATCATAAAAAGAGTAAAGGAAAGAGATATTTAAATCTTATTAGATAAATGTGACGCGATTCAATTTATCAACAGCTTTAAAAATATTAAATTGATAATTATATTATGATTGGGGTGATTGAGAGCATTGTTAACGAACTTGTAGGTGTTTATAGTTCATTTATTTCTTCCTTGCCACCGTTCGCCGGGGAATTTGTCAATCTTTTTCTTTTAGTTTTACTAATTGTTCTTTATTCTGTGTTTATTTGGAAGATTCACAAATTTATCGCCCAAAAAAATATTCTTGAATTGAATCTTAATCAATACAACAAGTCGGAACACCCGTTTTTTGCAAAAATCTGGGCGGGTTTGCTTTATTTTATTGAATACATCATTATTCTTCCATTTTTAGTTTTTATCTGGTTTAGCGTTTTTACATTTTTTTTAGTAGTATTATCTGGAGGAACTATTGAGGTGAAAAATACTTTAATTATTTCCGCGATTATTGTTGCTGCAATCAGAATGACTGCTTATCACAGCAGAAATCTTTCAAGAGAGGTAGCAAAACTATTGCCGTTTAATTTATTGGCATTTTTTATCTTGAATTTTACTTCTTTTGATGTTATTGATATTATAAAACAGATTTCTAAAATTCCTTTATTTCTTGAGAGTATTATTATCTATTTTGTATTTATTATAATTTTGGAACTAATTTTAAGATTTTTTGATTTTATACTCTCTCTCTTTGGAATAGAAAAAGTTTCAGAGGCCGAGGATTAATCTTCTTTTGTTTGATAAATAATAATTCTTTCAATTCCTTGCACAAGAATTCTTCCGCCTGCGTCGTGAGGGGCATGAATTATTTTGTCCTTGATATTTTTAATATAAATATTTCCTAATTCGCTAACCGCGTGGTCTAAATAAGAAAATATTTCTTCATAGTCGGGGCATAAGGGTTCTGGATTTTCTGCATAAAAAGTTTTAACTAAATCTCTTGTTGTTCTTATTTCGTCTAACGTTGCTTCTGGCATATTTTTTAAAATCATTTGCAATATTTAAGAATTTGTATATTATGGAAACTTAATCTCTCTCAACTTCCGGGTGTTCCTGTCCTTTTTCTAATCTTTCTTTTAGCATTTTAATATGGATTTTCTTTTCTTCTTCGTATTTTTTGTCGTCGGTTTTTAAATTCAATATCATTTTCGAAATGTATTCTCCTCCTAAAAAATGCGGGGTTAGGACATAGTTAGCTCCTTTTTTGTAAAGCTCCAATGCGTCGTTTATTTGGTGCGCTCTTACAATTATGATTGCTTTTTCATTTATCTTTCTTATTTTTTCTATTAGCATACAATTAATTTCAAAATCTGGAATTGTTGAAACGACAAGTTCTGTTTTCTCCAGTGGAAGTTCATTTAAGAAATCCACGTCGTAAGCGTCTCCATAAATCACAGGTATTCTTAGTTTTTTCAAATCAGAAACTATGTCTGGATTATAATCAATGACGAGATAATCTTTTCTTATGTTCTTTAATGCTCTTAAAATGCTAAAACCTATTCGATTGTATCCGATTAAAATGGCGCTATACTTTTTTCTAATTTCTTTTTTGTCTCGGACATCTTTTCTTTCAAATATCGAAATAAATCTAGACATTTTTATGTAAAATTCGTTTGAATAAATCGCCATATATGTTGAAAGAGTTATTGTAATTAATCCGGTTAAAGTTAGTGTTGAAAGCAATTCTGGCGTTATGTGCCCTAAACTTACTCCGAGTGCTACGATGATTAAAGAAAATTCGGAAATTTGTGCTAAAGTTATTCCAACAAAAAAGTTATTTCTCTTCGCGTGCTTGAATAAAGCCATCAAAGTCATAAATATTATTGGCTTCAGAAGGAGCACAGCAAAAGAAAGAATAAGAGAATTAATTATGATTGAATTAATGTTATTCAATTCTATATTTAGCCCGAGAATTATAAAAAATATTATTAGGAAAAAATCTCTCAGCGGTCTTATCTTGGAACTTATCTCAATGCTGTAAGGAGAAACGGACAACACAACACCGGCAACCAGTGCTCCAATTTCAATTGAAAATCCCAAATATCCGAAGAGCGCAGCGATTAAAAAACACCAAGCAATCGAGAATAAAAATAATAATTCCTGCGATTTTGCAACTGCCCGCGTTATTTTAGGAATAGCGAAAAATCCAATAACAAATAAAAAGAAAAGAACAATTGCTCCGGTGATTAAATTTTTGAATGCGAAAGACGTGATTGATGTCATATTAAAATTAGTTGTTGAGGATATAATCATTAAAACAAGGACGGCAACTAAATCTTGAATAATTAAAATTCCTATTGAGATTTTTCCATAAAGCGTATCGAGATGTTTTTTGTCCGAGAGAAGCTTCATAACAATAATTGTCGACGAGAACATTAGCGCAATTCCAATATAAATAGAAGATAAGTTGTTAAATCCTAAGAATACACCAGCAAAAAAACCTACGACGAATGTGAGAGCCATCTGAACTATTCCAATTATTAAGGAGGGAAAGCCAACTTCTTTGATTACTCGCGGATTTAAATGCAAGCCAACAATAAACAACAGAAATGCTATTCCAAGATGAGAAAAAATATTTATGATTTCTTCTGATGCCCCAAAATTTAAAATAAACGGACTGATAATCATTCCAGTAATAATGTAACCAATAATGACGGGTTGTTTAAGGGCTTTTATAATATAAGAAACTATAAATGCTGTCAGCAGAATTATTGCTAAATGTAAAAATATCGGCTCCATCTCTTTTATTATATGAAATGAGATTAGTATAAAAAGGTTTTTAAATGAATTTCTAATTTACTTGTTATGCAAAATGTAAGAGTCAAACTTAATAGCACAGATATAGGAACGCTTAATGATATTTGTAATTCTATAATGGATATTGCGAAAAAATCTGGGATTGCCCCTCGTGGGCCGGTGCCTTTGCCTACTAAAAAACTTAAAATTACTACAAGAAAATCTCCATGTGGAAACGGCACAGCAACTTTTGACAATTTCGAGATGAGAATTCATAAGCGACTTATTGATTTGCCGGCGAATGAGAAGGTTCTTCACCATATTATGAGACTTCAGGTTCCAAAATCTGTAAATATTAAAATAGAGATGAAGGATTGAGATTCAAAAAAAGACTTGTTTACACCTCACATTAGAGTTCGATTCTGCTATGGGCTATATAAAAAACAACAAAAATTCTAAAAAATAAAGTTTAAATACTACTTATTACTATAATAATTATCAAATCCCCGGTATGGCCTAACGGTAATGCCGGGCTTACCTATTTTTATGGAAAAAAGAGGAGTGATTGTTTTTATTGATGGAAGCAATTTTTATCATAATTCTAAGTCATTAATTGATAAACCTTCTAAAATAGATTTCAAAAGTCTATCAAAATTTATCTGTGATAACTTTCAATTAGAATTAAAAGAAATCAGATATTACAATGCCGTCCCAGACATTTCTGATGATGAAACTATTTACTATAAACACATGGGATTTTTAGATGGATTAAGAAAGCAAGGAATAATTGTTGAAGAAAGAAAACTTAAGAAAATAAAAGAATTAAAAGTAAAAATAGAAAAGGGAATTGATGTTATGATTGCTTCTGAAATGATTAGAAAAACATTAGTAGAGAAGAAATGTGAGGTTTGTATATTAATTTCCGGCGATGCTGATTTTATTCCGGCAATGCAGATAATCAAAGATGCAGGATATGAAGTAATTGTTTGTTGCCCAAGATATGGTTTTTCTAATGAGTTGAGACAAGGCAAGTTTAGATATTTGATCTTAAGAAAAGAGGACTTGGAAAATTGTTTGAAATAGTTTATCAAAAAAGTGCTCTTTTATTTTGGATGCTTTCTGTTCTACTTGTTTACACCGAGCATAATCTTAAAACTTATAATACATCAATATATGCATTACATACTGCATGAGGAATAGGATATTTTTTTGGATTCACATAAGGACAATAACCTTTGTGAGAAATAAAATCTCGTTCTTTATTATATTTTGAGATTATGTAATTTGCCTTAATTTTTCTAGAAATATTTGTAAATGCTCTAATTAATTTATCAATAGACATCATTTTAATATTATTTATTAAATTTATAATCTTATTTTATGGTCAGGAATATTTTTAGAATGAACATCTAATCTTCCCGATTGCAAACAATCCCAGCAAACATGAATTCCCCCGCTTTCTTCTTTTACCATTCCTGTTCCGTTGCATTTTTTACATTTTTCTTCCATTTGTCTTTGTGGAAATGAGGTTATTTAAGTTTAGTTGTTTTCAATTATATTGGTTGATTTTGTGAAGAATATGTTGAATTATAGATTAAATACAATATTTTTCCACTATCAAAATATTTATAAATATATTTTTCATTGAACTAAGATGGAAAGGGGTGTGAAGATTATTTGTTTAGTGATGTTATTGGTTTTGTCGACGAGTTTTGTTTATGCTGGAACAAAAGTAACTATTAAAACTCTTCAGTATCATCAAGTTGAAGTTATTGTTGCCGATGGAACTATTGCAGATTATTCCAAGATAGGAAATTTTAAAGGGGATGCCGACCAATATGGTGATTTCACTTTTAATGTTGATACTTCTAAATCACTAATTAATTTATATGTTCATGTAAAAAGATATTCTGAAGAAATTGCTTCTGAAACATTTATGGGAGAAAAAATTGGCAGTCCCATAAATCTTGAAGTTGCTCCGGAAGGTTACGAATTAATTGAGACACCGAAGGTTACTTCTAATAAAACATTAATTAATGAAACCGCGGAAAATGAAACTGAGACTAATCAGACTCTTCTTGAAGACGAATTAGATAATTTCAAATTGACGGGATATTCTATTGGAGATTTTTTCAAAAGTAAAACTTTCTATTACAGCGTTGGAATTATTGTTTTACTAGTGATTATCTTTTTTGTTGTTAGATTTTTGAGAAGAAGAAGTTCCAATCGTGAACCTAAGGAAATAGTAGTTAGGAAATTGAGCGAGATTCAGCAAGGAAAAACTGATGATTACAAGAGCGTTATTGATGATGCAGAGAAGAAAATAAGAGAGGCACAAAGCGAATTGGGTCGGCTTAGGAATGAAGAACAAATAAGAGCTATGAAGAGAAAAATTGCGGAAGACGAGAATGCGTTGATAAGGTTGAGGCGCGGTGGCGGGTTTAGTTAGAATTTTATTGTTTTTTATAAATAGGGAAAATTTGAAGATCAAAAAAACAATTGGGCACCACACCTTAAAAGGTGTGGTTTTGTAAAGCCCCTTGTTTTTAGGATGCTCAGAAATGAAAACAGATTTAAGCTACGACTACATCTTGAAGGATGTGGTTTTCATTTCTGACATGAAAAAAATACAGAAATCAAAGATTTCTGTCCTACGGAAAATAAGGGATTTTCTATCCCTAAAAATTGGGAAGATTTTAAGGAAACAGGAAGTTTTGAAAGTAGGAAATTTTTTATCCTTTCAAATAAGGAAAATTTGAGAATGAAAAAACAGGAAGTTTTTTGCCTTTTCAAAATAGGAAATTTTTAAAATGAAAAAAGAAGAAATTAGTGAAGAAGAATCTTATGAAGATGACGAAGAAAAGGAAGAACCCGAAGAATTTGATGATTATGAC
Organism: Candidatus Pacearchaeota archaeon; assembly: GCA_041648455.1. GTDB lineage: Archaea > Nanobdellota > Nanobdellia > Pacearchaeales > GW2011-AR1 > JBAZOZ01. The sequence continues at coordinate 7,860 of JBAZOZ010000031.1, forward strand.
TAATCTCCTTTTTAAAAAAGATTTATATATTTGTTTAATTGTTTTTTAATATGGGGTGGAAAATATTTTTTAGTTTTTTGTTTATTTTATTTGCTTTATTGCTTTTAGTGTTATATTGGTTTATTCCTATTGGAGATGTTGCATTCAAGGTAAAATCGACGAATTCTAATTTTAGTCTGAATGGAAGCGAGAATTTGCAATTTTATTCTAATATGAGGTTTCCTGACGCAAATATATCCTATAGGCTTTTAAGTTGTCCTCTTCAAAAAGAAAATGATATGGAAAATGCTTTTGAAATAGTTTCAAATAAAACTTTATTAAATTTTTATTCTGTTAATTCCAATGAAGAAATTTTTGTAACTTGCGACAGCACAACCAAATTTGACGACGGACTTTTTATTGCTGGCGAGGGCGGTCCAACAAATATAACAAAAACAAATAATTTTAACGTTATTCTTAATGGAAAGATTTTATTATTGAAAGAATCAAACTGCGAACGGCCGAACGTAGCAATTCATGAATTGTTTCATGTTCTTGGATTCAAACATTCCAATAATCCGGAAAATATCATGTATAATTTTAGCAGATGTGAGCAAACCATTGGCGATGACAATATAGTTATTCTGAATAAATTATATTCTGTGCCGAGCTATTCTGATTTAGGTTTTGAAAACGTTAGTGCGTCGATGCATGGAAGATATCTTGATATTAATATCAGTATTAGAAATAACGGACTTAAAAAATCCGAAGAGGCAAAAATAATTATTTACGCGGACGGCAAGAATATTAAAGAAATTGATTTGAGGGCCGTTGATATTGGCTATGGCATTACAATTTCTCTGACGAATGTTTTTATTAATAAATTAAATGTTAATGAAATTGAATTGATAATTAATTCTGATTTTAATGAACTGGATATAGAAAACAACAAGATTATTTTAGAAATTAGACAATAGTTTATAATAAAATATTGTTGGAGATGACAGAAAAATAAAAAGAAAAAAGAAAAGTATGGAAAACCAAAAAGTTTTCCATCCTTACAAAACAGGAATTACAGAAATTTTTAATTTCTGTCTCATTCAATTCTCACGAATTGAAGATTTTGAAAGTAAAAAAAAATTATTCATCAAGATCTAAATCTTCAAGAAAAGATTCATCATCATCTTCGAACAATTGATTCTCCTCCAGAAAATCATCATCCATTTTCTTCAACCTCATTTTTTATTAATTTTTAATGACGTGGGGAGTTTTTAAGCATTTCGGAATTACACAATTCATTTATTTTTATTGAAAATTTGTGGAATAATGTTTCAAAAATTTTTACAACTATGCGAGGATGAAAGATTTTGAAATCAAAAAAACGGGGGGGCACCGCACTATAAATAGTGCAGTTTGTAAAGCCCCTTGTTTCCGCGAAAATCATAGATTTTCGGGGCTTTAAAAATCTGGCAAGATTTTTTTGGTTAGGATGCTCAAGGAACAACCACACACTAAAGTGTGTGGTTTTATGTCAAGTTCCTTGACATAAAAAATAAACAAATTCTATTTTAAATTTT
>JBAZOZ010000032.1:0-9305 GCA_041648455.1 Candidatus Pacearchaeota archaeon
TCCTTTTTATGTATGTAGTATAAACTATCTTTTTGATTTATACAATTCTTTATTTCATCCAATTTATCTTCTTTTGTTTGTTCCATTTTTTCTAAATAAATCATTCTGATTATTTCTGCCAACTAATTAATATATTATTGCAGTGATTATATTAAATAATATTACACATACTACCCAAAGCACCTTCATGCCATCTGATAGTCTCTTGTTGTTTACGAGCACATCATAAATAACCCATATTACAGCTATAAAGGCTATAACCCCAAATAACCAACCAAATCCATAGTATCCAACATAATGCCTTCCGAAAAAATTCATCATCCCATATCCTCCAAATAATACTAAAACTAGGACAACTATCAGGACTATTGTTAAGAGAGTATTATCGTTTTTTACCATTTTAATTAAGTCTTCATTATCTTTTTTCCAGCAGGTCTATTTTTTATCATGCCTTTACCACCATGATGACTTTTTGCTGCTCTTCCTTTTGCTGCTTTCATTCGACCGCCTCTGCTTTTCTTTGCCATTTTTTATTTTTCCTCCATTGTGTTTGTTTAATTAAATCTGTTTAATCATCATCCCTTCTTGATTTATGTTGTTCAGTTCGTTCTCTAACAATTTTGCGTTTGTTTCCATCTCCAACTTCAATATTTTCTTTTGATTCAATTACAGTATCATAAGAATCTTTTTTTGAATCGCTTCTTCTGTTTGGATTTGGAATTACTAGACCGAGTATAAACAGAATCAATCCTATTGCTCCAGATGCATACGCCCATTCTATTGGAACAGTTACATTTGCAGAAGAAGTTCGATTATCTACATTCCCACCATCGGTGGTAGTTGTATTTGCTTTAATTTCTTGCATCGGCACAAAATATAACAATGCTCCGATAACTAGAAAAATTACGCCAAATATAATAAGACCTGTTCTCATTTTGTTTTCCTTCCTTGTATTTTCATTTTTTATTTAAATTTACTATATCCAATAATTTAAGCTCTTTTTATTGTGTGAGCTATTACTGAGATTATAAATAATATTACAAAAATTATTGCTAACCATTTTGCTATTGTAAATGAAACTCCTGAAATAAGTCCAAATCCAAACATTCCTGCAACTATAGCGATTATCAAAAATAGTATTGCCCAAATCAACCAACTTGTTACGCCTTTCTTGTTCATTTTTTAATATCCTCCTTTGCATCTACAGATATTGAAGCCCACCAAGGCTTGTGTTCGCTTATAATTTTTCCTGTTTCAGCATCAACATTCACTTCTACATTCATCTTTGCTTTGAATAATCCAAGGACTTTTACATTTTTTTGTGCCTTTACTTGATATACTAATCTCTTTTCTGTTCCTGTTCCAACTTCTTTTAATACAATAGTACAATTATTACTTTCATTACAAATCTTTAATCTTAATCTTGCTAATGCAGTTTCTGAAGCGGTTGAAGGCATTATTTTTATTTCTGCTTTTATTCCATTTGATTGAGTTATTCTAATAACATTATCTTTAAATTCAACAGGAAGTTCAGTTCCTACTTTAACGCCATAAGAATTTAATTTTGTCTTACCATCAACAGGAGTTTCTATTATTTTATTATTCCCATTCCCAGAATTAGAATTTGAACCTGTAGAGGCAGGTGTTCCAGAATTGCTTCCACTGCTACTAGGTGCAGTTGTTGTTGTAGGTGATGCTGTTCCAGATACTGTAACAGCATTTGCATCTAATGTAACTGCTGTTTGTGCCAATGCTCTTCCATTTAATGTTGCACCAGTATTTAGCACAATTGCTGTCTGGGATAATATAATTCCCTTAAAGTCAGATGTTGTTCCAAGTGTTGTTTGACCAGCAACTTGCCAGAATATATTCTTTGCTTGTGCACCACCAGTTAGAATAACCTTCTTACCATTGCTAATATCAAGATTTTGTGCTATTTGAAATATCCATATATCAGTTGAGCTTCCAGTTAAGGTGACATCTGTTGGTATTATCAAGTCGGTGCCCCATTTGTAAAGACCAGGTGTTAGTGTCATACCACCAATATTTCCTGCTCCAAGTTCAGTATAATCTGGTAAGGTTCTTCCAGCAGCATCAGTGTATGCTATTTCCATATCACTTATAGCTGTAGTCATTTTAGTTGGAGTAGGTTCAGTATAGTCAGCTGCATAAACCTTTCCAATAACTAAAGATGATGTTGCAAATTGATTAGAAGAATCCATTATTAATCCAAATCCAGTAATTGCAGTGCTATCTATTGGACTTACACCAATATCTCCAGTAATTGAAGTAGTTCCAGTAGTTGAGATTCCTGATTTTGCTAATATAACAAAATTACCTGCTGTTCCTAAATTTACAGCTGATTGTGCAGCAGCAACAAATCCCACAGATAAAATAATTACAATAGAGAGTAGTGCGAAAATTAAAAATTTAAGTTTAGTTTTTTCCATTTTATTTTATCCTCCATTATATTAAAGAAACTAAGCTATTTATAGCTGAGATGTATGACTCCATACTTCTAAAATTTTTGGTCACCGCAAAAATATAATTTTTCATTTATTATTTGATCATCTTTCCATCTTTGAACATTTACTCGATAAATTGTTTTCTTTTCTCCTTCTTTATTTTCAATATCTATAACCCATTCAGTCATTGAAACATCATTATCAATCCCTCCAAAAGTAACTGATTTTATGTTAGCACCATTTAATTTTTCTATTTCTTGAAGAAATATCATTTCTCTTTTTCGCTCTTTTCCGGTTATAGCAGGATTTCCATTAACCTGTATAACTACATCTTTATTGTAATATTTTTCAAAGGCCTCCATAATCTTGCCTTCTTTAATTAAAACATTCAATTTTTCTACATTATTTTTTAATTTTATCATTTTATCTTAAAAAAAATAAATAATAAGCTCCAATTGCCAAGACAGCTAATATCAACAAAGATATTGCTAAAGTCCTCCATGGATTTCTATCATTTATTTTTCTTCTATTAATAGTCATTTCATCGTTTCTTAACCTGTGATTATTCATAATCTGATCTGCTTTAGCCCTATGCTCCTTAGTTAATTCATCATTTCTAATTCGATTATCTCTTACTATCTTGTCTTCCATTTCTCTTCTATCTGTAGTTGCCATATCATTTTTTGTTCTTTGTATGTTTGCCATTTTATCTTCCCAATTTATTTAAGGTAATTAGAATATATATAGCTGAGCTGTATGACTCCATACTTTTTTAATTTTCTTCTATACTCTATTCAAGAAGATATTCTAGGGATTATTAACTATTCAAAAAGTATATTTTGCAAAACCTTCATTCTTAAAAAGTTAGATTCTTTATAAAAGAGATGGTATTTTTAGATTTCCTTGAAAAAATTGCTAAAAATGCAATGTACAAATTTGTAGAAGGAATAGAAAATGGTGAAGATAGAATTATTTATAAGATAAAAAAGAGTGTAATAGATTTGCAAAAAAGATTTATATTAAACATGCTTGGTTCATTGATAATTTTAGTATCTTTGATTTTCATATCCCTTTCTTTAGTGTTTTTATTAATAGAATATTTTTTACTAACTAAAACATTAGCATTAGGAATTATTGGATTGATTCTATTGATTTTAGGAATAATAATTAAATTAAGGAGGTAAAAATGCCACAAAGAAAAAAAAAGATAGGGGTTGTTAGGATAGTTAAAGAGAAAGCAGGAGATTTTGCAGAACTTGCTGAAGAAAAAATGGGAACAGCTAAACTAAAAACAGAAGAATATATAGAAGAAAACCCTTGGAAATCTGTAGCTATCACTGCAGGCGTCAGTGCACTCATAGGTGCAGTTGTTGCTTTAGGAGTTAATGCATTAATAGAGAAAAAACAACCAACCACTAGCGAAAAAATAAGAAATAGGATTAGAGACTGGTTATAAAAAATTAAATAACTTTTTTAGAATGATTCCAAAGAATATTATATAAATCAATGTATTCTTTTGCAATAATATCATTTTCTATTACAATTGTGTAAATTGGATGAACCCATAGAGTAATATAAACATAGCCATCAGAGACTATCTGAGTTATTTGAGAAACCTTTGATTGTTGATCTAGGGGTAAAAGCCTAGCTTCTGTAAACTTTAGGCTACTGAGCTTCTTAATTTCTTCAAGAGGAAACTTATAAAAAAGCATTTTAAGTTCAATGTGTTTTTTTATTCTTTCAAGATGAAAAGAATTCATTAATTTATCATTAAGAATATTAATTATATTTTCATTTTCTGCAAGACCATAAATCCAAATATCTGATTTTCTTTCTAAGAGACTAAATAAAATGCTTTTTACAGCATTTAATCCTTCAAGTGTATACACCTTTGGGATCTGGCCAGATACATAAGTTGTTTTTATATAATTCATCGCAGATTTTAAGTTTTCTAATTTGTTTTTTTCTTCATTAAGAATTAAGTCTGTAGGTAGAGCAGCAAATACCTGCTTTCCTTCCTTATTAGATAAATAAACAAGATTTCTTTCCTTAAGCTTTGTTAATGTATCATATACATTAGCTCTATGCATTTTGGTTCTTTTCGAAACTTGCGTGGCAGTAGACTCTTTATTTTTGAGAAGGTCTAAATAAACAGTAGTCTGCATTTTAGGTATACCTACTGATTCAAAAGCCTTTATTATTAGTTCATCAGTCATAATTTATCTAATTATTCAGATTTTATAATTTTAATGGTTCAGGTCAGGGGAGCACTTAACTGCCCATTTTTGCAGAGTTTAACCTTATCTATTTTTAATATCCAACTTTTTAGTGCTTTTTAGTCAGCGTCGATAAAATTTCTAAAAATAGCAGGAGAACCTTAACCTAAGGTTAAATATCTCGTGGGGGCATTAATCCTTAGGATTAAGTAATCGTGGGGGCATTTATCCTAAATTTTTCTTGCTCGAGGCAATAGATATTTGGTATATGGATTATTTTCAAGGTGATATAAATGACTATGTGGTTTTCTTCGTGACTCTGTTCTATAACCTCCACGCACCTGAATTTCTAATTCATGCTCTCTCCATCTTGCCCTTATTGTATCTTTAGCTACCTTAAAATCATATTTTTGTTTGAAAAGTTCTGCTGCAATTCTTGGAACTCCGTTAGAAGTTTCATGAATGTCTACCATATATTGATTTTGTTCTTCTGTGAATGACATTTTTTATTTAAAAATGATTTATATAAAAAGATTGTTGTTTTGTCAAGAACCTTCGGAATAAATTCCGGGGCGTGTTCGGGTTCTTGAGCATGCTCAAGAATTATTTTTTCTTTTTCACGAACTAAAGTAGGGAGTTTACGAAAAAAACAATTCTTGACATATTAATATAGAATTATCTATGATTAAATTTTGCTCTATTGACATAATCAAAATATTTGTCTTGTGATGAATTTGTTAAGGGATTAATTCTTTTAGTTCCCGTAAAATTTCTTGCTCCTCCCGGATATTGAAGTTTTAATCCTTCCTCTTTCCAAATCCTTCTTATAGAACCATTGGTTAAATAAAATCCTTTTTCCTCTGCAAATATCCTTGCAGCAATTGAGGGACTAACTCTCCCAAAATAATCTTTGCTCACACTGCGCAATTCCAGAACATATTTTCTCTCTTCGGGTGTTAACGCCATATTATTTCTGAATCTATAAAATATTTAAATCTTCATCAAAAGTCTTATAAACCCAATTTTTCTTTGAAATATATCCAGGGTTAGTAAAATGTTATCCGCACTGAAAAGTATAAAAAAATGGCAGCACCAAAAGCACCAAGAAAAGGAAGTTTGCAGTTTTGGCCGAGAAAACGGGCCAGAAAGTTTTTGCCTAGAGTGAACTGGAATGTAATTAATTCTGAAAAAAAACTTAAGGGTTTCATATGTTATAAAGCTGGCATGGGTTCTGCAATTGTTAAGGACAACACGCCGAATTCTATGACAAAGGACAAGAAAATTGCTGTTCCTTGCACAATTCTTGAGTGCCCGTCGATGAAAATTCTTTCTGTTCGATTCTATAAAAATGGAAAAGTTGCTAAAGATGTTCTTGCTGAAAATCTTGATAAAGAATTGAAAAGAAAACTTAGAATTCCTAAAGCAAAAAAAGGAGAGCTAGATAAAATTAAAGTTGAAGATTATGATAATATTTCTCTTATATTTTATTCTCAAGTCAAAAAATCTGAATTGAAAAAAACTCCAGACATTGTTGAAATTGGACTTGCGGGAAGTTTAGAAGAGAAAATTAATTTTGTTAAAGAAAATTTGAATAAAGAATTTTCAATTCTTGATTTTTTTGAAAAAGGAGATTTAGTTGATTTTCGTGGATTGACAAAAGGAAAAGGTTTTCAGGGGCCTGTTAAAAGATTTGGAATTACATTTAGAAGTCACAAGGCTGAAAAAGGTGTGAGAAAGGTTGGAAGTATTGGACCATGGCATCCTGCTCGTGTGACATTTAGAACTCCTATGGCTGGACAAATGGGAATGTTCACAAGAATTATTTATAATAATAAAATAATTGATTTGGGAAAATCTTCCGATAGAAAAATTGATTTGAAAAATATAAAAAATTATGGAAATGTTAAAACAGATTATGTTATTGTTAATGGAAGTGTTCAGGGACCTGCAAAAAGACAATTAATCATGAGTGCTCCTCTTAGGGTGAGCAAAATGCAGAAGAAAAAACAATTTGAATTTTTGGAGTTAAGATGAAAAGTTTACAATATAGAGATAGAACAGAAAATATAGAAGTGGTTCCGATCATAAGAAATATATTGGATGTGATGGGATCTTCAGTAGGTGAAAAAGTGGAAGTAGCAAAAACTGGAAGTGTTGGAAAAATAGTAAGATTAGATCCAATTGGAGATGAAAATCAGGATGGTCCAATAAGAGCCATGACAATATTAACTAAGGTGGGAGAAAGAACTATAAGAGAACTGTATTTTATATCTCCCTTTTATGTTGAGCTCTCAATGAGAAAATATGCTGAAGATAGCCAGGATATTGGGGGTTATTGCAATTAATTAAAATGAAAGCCCAATTATTATCTATCGAAGGGAAAAAAATAAAAGAAATAGAACTTCCTAAGGAATTTTCTGAGAAAATTAGAGAGGACCTTGTTGAAAAAGTTTTGGAAGCAAAGAAAACAAAACAGCCATATTCTCCGTCGCCAGTAGCTGGAAAACAGCATGCTGCAAAAGGAAAAGTTGTTCATAGAAGGCATGTTTGGAGAAGCGGTTACGGAAGTGGAAATTCAAGAGTTCCGAAAAAAATATTTTCAAGAAAAGGTTCTCAGTTTAATTGGACTGCCGCAGAAGTTCCTTTTGCTAGAGGTGGAATGAGGGCACATCCTCCGAAAATTGTTTCCATGATAAACACATTAAAAATAAATAAAAAAGAACAGAAAATTGCTTTTGCTTCTGCTTTAAGTGCGACAGCCAATGCAAAGAAAATCACTGAAAAATACTCGAGATTAAACGAAGTAAAAAATGTTCCATTTGTTGTTGAAGGAAAAATAGTTTCCTTGAAAACAAAACAAATTTTAGAAAGTTTGGAGAAAATTTTAGGAAAGGAAGTTTTTGAGGTTGCTGTAAAAAAGAAATCTGTAAGAGCAGGAATAGGAAAACGGAGAGGAAGAAAATACAAGAGCACTGCCGGAATGCTTTTTGTCGTCGGAGATAATGAAAAACTGAAGACGGGTGCGTTTGATGTTGTTAATGCAAATAAATTATCGATTGTTGATTTAGCAAAAGGCGGTGTTGGAAGATTAGTTGTTTATACGGAAAATGCAATTAAGAAATTAGGAGAGAGAAAATGATTACAAAATCTAACTGCACCTACGCGCAGAAGCAGGGGCGAAGATTTTGCAAATATAGAAATTTGGGAAAAATTTCTATCTCATTAAATTTCCAGGAAATCTGGAAAGGAAATTTAAGATGAAACCAATTGTAACTGAAAAAGCCGTAATGATGATTGAAAGAGAAAATGTTTTGACATTTGAATTTAGAAAAGAAATAACAAAAGCAGAGATTAAAAAGGAAGTTGAAGAAATATTTAATGTAAAAGTTGAATCAATAAGAACTCTTATTAGAAATAATAAAAAATGTGCTTATGTTAAATTAAAAAAGGAATTCCTTGCTATGGATATAGCGACGAAGTTGGGGTTGATGTAAAATGGAAAAAATTGGAAATTTTTTACCTTTCCAAATAAGGAAAATTTGAAAATGGAAATAGAAAATATAGTAGAACATCACTGGAAACCAATGGAAGAATTTAGATTGGAAGGGGAAGATTTTTTAGATTGGATTGAGGAAGATAAAATTGAGATTCTGAAGAAACTTAAACCAAATCAGTATATTCGATTTGGTAAGATTAATATAAAGGCATTTAATTTAGTCCTAGATAAATTTAGAGAAGAGGGATTGGATATTGGAAAAGGAAATTGTGAATATGGATATAGAATGCCAATAAAACAAAATAGAAGTGAAGAAAGAGAATTAATAATTTTCAGAAGATACTAATGGGAAAAACAATAATTTCACAGGCACGAGGGCACGGAAGCTCAACTTACAGAGTTAGAAAAAAAGCTTTTATTTACAGACTGCAATATCCTAAATTTTTGAATGGCGAGGGGAAAGTTATCAAATTATTAAATTCATCAGCACATTTTGCCCCGCTTGCTAAAATAAAATATAATGATATAGTTTTTTATATTCCTGCTTTCAAAAACATGATTGAAGGACAAAAGATAAGTTTTGGCGGAGAAGTTAAAGAGGGAAATATTTTAAGATTGGAAAATATTCCTGTCAAGACACAAATTTATTGCATTGAGTCAAGACCCGGAGACGGTGGAAAATTTGTAAAATCCGGCGGATGTTCTGCAACAATAAATAGAATTATCGGGAACAAAGTTTTTGTTTTAATGCCTTCTAAAAAAGAAAAAGAATTTCATCCTCATTGCAGGGCAGTTGTTGGAGAAATTGCTGGCGGTGGAAGACTCGACAAACCAATTCTTAAGGCAGGAAAACAATATCATATTAAGAAATCAAAAAGTAAATTATGGCCAAGAACGAGCGCAATAAAGATGAATGCGATTGACCATCCATTCGGTTCTGGTAGAGGAAAAAATCCAAAGTCAAAGATTGCGAAGAGAAACGCGCCTCCAGGAGCTAAGGTTGGATTGTTAAGGCCAAGACAAACAGGTAAGAGGAAATAAAATGAAAATAGGAAATTTTCAATCATTTAAACACTCACGCAACACGGCGTCACAGGACCGTGTTTAAATAAAATGGAAACAGAACAT
>JBAZOZ010000033.1:0-9242 GCA_041648455.1 Candidatus Pacearchaeota archaeon
AAAATTTCAAATGAAAATGCTTTAGAATGGTCAAAGATTCTAGAAAATCACGAGTTAGTTGTTATAGATTATCCAACATTCAATGAACCGGAGGTAAAGATATATGAAAAAGAGGTGGAAGAAAAACAAACAGAAGAAAGAGAAAAGCAAGCACCAGAAAAAGAAACACGAAAAAAGACAGAAAGAAAAAATATCGCCAGAAAAAAAAGAAAATAAAGAAATTGTTCACGAGACAGGAAAAACAATTTCCAAGAAAGAAATAAAAAAGGGAGTAATAAAAGAATACAACTTAGAGATAGACAAAGCTTCGGTAAAAATAAGAATAGAAAAAAATGAAACTGGATTAATCTACAATCTTATAATTCCAGAGATTGACCTAGGAACTTCCGCGTTGCTTGACGAGATTAGAAAAGAATTAATTTCTGTTGCAAGCATGGCTGTTGGAGAAATAATTGACCAGGAATCTGTTAAAAAAATAAAAAACAGATTTATGGAAGATTCCAAAAGACTTCTCAAGGAAAAAATTCCGCACATAAAAGAAGAAACTCAGGATTTTTTAATTGGAATATTGATGCAGGAGATGCTCGGATTAGGAAAAATAGAATTTTTAATAAATGACCAAGAGCTCGAAGAAATTGTAATTGTAAGCGCAAAAGAGCCTGTTAGAGCATATCATCGAAGTCTTGGATGGATGATTACAAATATAGAAATAAAAACAGAAGAGGAAATTAATAATTATGCAAATATAATTGCAAGAAGAATTGGAAGACAAATAACAGTTCTAACCCCATTATTAGACGCCCACGTCGTTACTGGAGACAGGGCAAACGCAGTTTTATATCCCGTCGCAACTAAAGGAAATACAATTACAATAAGGAAATTTGCAAGGGACCCATGGACAATAATAGATTTAATAGAAAACCAGACAGTGAATGTAGATGTTTCTGCGATTCTCTGGCTCGCAATAGAATACGAAATGAATGTTTTAATCTCTGGAGGAACAGCGTCGGGAAAAACCGTCTTCCTTAACGCATGTATGCCGTTTATCCCGCCAAATCATAGAATAATTAGTATGGAAGATACAAGAGAATTAATGCTTCCGGAATTTTTGTATTGGTGCCCCCTCGTTACGCGCCTTCCAAATGCAGAAGGGAAAGGGGAAGTTTCTATGCTTGATTTATTGGTAAACGCTCTCAGAATGAGGCCCGACAGAATTATCTTAGGAGAAATAAGAAGACAAAGAGAAGCAGAAGTTTTATTTGAAGCCATGCACACCGGACACAGCGTTTATGCGACAGTTCACGCAGATACCGCAGCAGAAACAATAAGAAGATTAACAAATCCTCCGATAAACATTTCACCGACGATGTTGAACAATGTTAATCTAAATGTCGTAATGTTCAGAGACAGAAGAAAAGGAATAAGAAGAGTTTATCAAGTCGCCGAAATTATTCCGAGCAAGGAAATTGTAAGTGCAAATATTTTATACAGATGGGTTCCAGAAAGAGACACAATATCTCCCCACAACGAAAGCATGACTTTCTTCGACGATTTAAGCAGACACATAGGAATGTCGCAAGCAGAAATAAATAAATATCTTGATGAAAAAAAATCAATTTTAAACTGGATGCTGAAAAATAAAATAAGGGATTTAAATTCAATCGGAAAAGTTATGAATCTTTATTACAATGACAGGGAATTGCTAAAATCAATAATAAGTAAAAATGAAGTATCTCAAATACAGAAAAAAGAACGAGAATCAAAAAACTGAATCTAAAAATGAAATTTAAAATACCATTCACTTTCTCAGATACCGAAATATTAAAAAGAAGAAGCAAGTTTTTCATGAGATTTGTAAGGGAGAAAAAAGGGAACATATCCGATTGTCTTAAAAACTCCGGGGAGAAAATCGACGGAAGACAGTATTTTTCCATTTGTTATAGAAATTTCTTGTTTAATCTTTTAATCCTGTCCGTATTATTTACTTCTGGATCTGGAATTACTGGTTACATTATTAAGATAAAAATAGAACATTTCTTTTATTATGGGATGGGCTTGGCTCTTGTGTTTTCCGCGTTTATTTTTTTTGTCCAATTGAATTATCCGAAGATATACGCACTAAACAAATCAAGAAACATAGAAAAAAATCTTGTGTCTTCGTTGCAGGATATATTGGTGCAGTTAAATTCTGGAATTTCTTTGTTCAAGATTTTAATTAATATTTCTGAATCAGATTATGGTGAAGTCAGCAAAGAATTCAAAAAAATAACAAGAGAAATAAACTCCGGTGTATCGCAAATAGATGCGATAGAAAATAACCTTAAGATATCTCCGTCAAAATATTTTAAAAGAGTATTGTGGCAAATCAGCAACGGAATGAGGGCCGGAAGTGACATGTCAATAGTTATAGATGAAGAAATCAAAAATCTTGGAAAAGAACAAGCAATACAAATTCAAAGTTACGGCAGTAAATTAAATCCGATGATTATGTTTTATATGATAATTGCAGTAATTCTTCCGGCGCTCGGCATGACATTTTTGGTAATAACTTCTTCCATGCTTAATCTTCAGGGAGGAATTGTTAAAGCGCTCTTTATAATTATTTTAATATTTATAACATTTATTCAAATTATGTTTCTGGGAATAATTAAATTTAGACGGCCGACGCTAATATGAACCTATTCAAAATTTATCCTGCTGCATTAAGAGAAAAATATATTAAAAATATTGAAAATTCCGGATTAAAAGTAAATCCGAAAAGATACCACAACAAAGTAATTTTAATTTCATTGGTAATAACAATAATTTCATTCATCAGTTTTTATTTCTTAAAAATAAATTTATTATATTCCTTATTGGTCCTTTTTGGAATAAATTTCTTTTTTTATATGAAAATCAGCTTGAAGGCAATGACAAGAATTAAAAAAATGGAAGAAATTTTTCCAGATGTTATATCATTAATGGCTAGCAATTTAAGATCTGGCATAACTCTTGATAGATCTTTTTTATTATCGGCAAGGCCGGAATTTTTCCCCCTCGACGAAGAAATTTTGAGAACGGGAAGGGATATTTCAACTGGAAAAGACGTGGTCGTTGCATTAAAAGATATGGGACAGAGAATTGACTCGGAAAAAATAAATAAAATTATTTATTTAATAGTTTCTGGAATAAAAGCGGGAGGAAATATATCAGATTTGCTTGAGCAAACCTCGTCAAATATGAGAGAAAAAGAATTTCTTGAAAAAAGAGCGTCGTCAAGCATATTAATGTATGTTATATTTATTTTATTTGCAATTGCAATTGGAGCGCCGATTTTATTTTCTCTTAGTTCTGTCCTCATACAAATAATAATTCAACTCTCGTCAACAATTCCCGACGTTTCAACAACAAGAATGGACCTTCCATTAACTTTTAACAACGTAGGACTTAGCCCGCAGTTTATAGTATATTTTTCGGTTGTATTCCTGATAATTACCGACTTCATATCGTCGCTGGTTATAGGACTCGTAAATAAAGGAGAATCAAAACAAGGACTAAGATATTTTATCCCAATTCTGTTATTCAGTTTGTCAATATTTTTCTTATTCAGAATTATATTATTAAAATTCCTGTCCGGAATGTTTTCTTTGATTTAATTTTTTATTCTTGCTAAGGTTTAAAAACTTCTAATCAATTATCCCATCATGAAAAAAAAAGGTGCAAAGAAAAAAAGAACTAAAATTTCCAAATTTAAAAGAAAAAAATTGTCAAAGAAATTAATTAAAGCTAAATCTAGAAAAAAAAAGGTATTAAAAAGACTGATTAAAACTAAATCTAGGAAAAAGAAAATAACAAAAAAACCAGCCAGAAAAATTAAAGCAAAAAAGATAAGCAGAGTAAAAAGCGGGATTGTTAAATTCGATAAATTAATCGGCGGAGGTTTTGAACCTAATTCAGCCAATTTAGTAATTGGTGGAAATGGAAGCGGAAAAACTATACTTGCTATGCAATTTCTTATTGAAGGAATAAAAAAAGGAGAAAATGGATTATACATAACTTTCGAGGAATCAAAAGAAGATTTCTACCAAAACATGTCACAAATTGGCTGGGATCTGGAAAAAATGGAAAAAACTGGAAAATTTACTTTTTTGGAATATTCTCCTGAAAAAATTAAAATGATGCTCGACGAAGGAGGAGGCGCGGTAGAAAGTATAGTAATTAAAAAGAAAATAAAACGAATGATTATCGACAGCGTGAGCAGTTTCTCCATGCTCTTCAAAGAGGATTCTTCTAAAAGACAGAACGTAAACGCGCTTTTTGATATTATAAAAAAATGGGATTGCACAACGCTTTTAACTTTCCAATCAAATTCAGACAAGAATAAAGAAGACGCCTCAATTGTTGAAGTTCAATCAGACAGCCTGACAGCGCTTCGTTTTGATAAAATAAAAGGAAAAAGACAGAGAACAATAGAAGTTCTAAAAATGAGAGGAACGGACCATTCAACAGATACTTATTCTTTTGACATCGGAAAAAACGGAATAAGATTAATGGGAAAAATCAAAAAATTCAGATAATTTTCCAACTCTCTGTTAAAAGTTAATTTAATTTCTCACAACCAGATGGACAGGGTAAGGGGAAATTAAAACGCAAAGACAGAAATTGGGGGGAATGTGAGAAATTAATCAAAAATTAGATAGCAAAAAAGATTTAATAGAGTTTATTTATCTCAATAAATTTATTCATTCTTCAAAATACAATCTTCAACATCTTTCAAATTTATTTTCTTCAATCTTGATTGAAACTCTTTTGTAAATTCAACAATTTTATCTCCTAACATTTTCTTTACCTCTCCGCTAAGAATTTTTCCTTTTCTGTAATCATGTTTTAATTTCTCAGATTCCTGCTCCCCTAAAAATAAATTTGAGAGATAATAAATTGAAACATCCTTCTCTGGATTTCCGCCGTGCTTTCTTTGTTCTTCTGCTGTGTCAGCCCCGCCAGAAAAAGCCTTGTTCACTTTTTTTCGAATTGTCTTTTCATCATCTTTCAGAAAAATAGCGTTATTCTTTGATTTAGACATTTTCCCGCCGTCTAAACCAGGCATAAAAAAAGAATGTAAAATTGCAGGAAGTTGATAGCCAAATCTTCGGGCAATATCTCTCGAGATTCTAATGTGCGCATCTTCGTCGGGCCCAATAGGAACCAAAACATTTTTTACCCCAAATTTTTCTTGAGGAAACAAAATGTGCGCGGACTGAACAGCCGGATAAAAATGCAGTCCAATATTTTCCTCGGGTCTGTAGCCGTAAGTTGCTTTAATCTCGGAATAATTTATTTTCTTTGAAAGTTTAATCGCTAAATTATAAATATTAGTATAAATTTGGTCAATAATAAAATAAGTTTTTTTCGGATCAAAACCATAAGCAATCAACTCCTTAGCAAGTTCTTTGGAATTTTCCAAAGCCTCCTCCTGATTTTTTACTTTTCCGGTGACATAACTTTCATCGTCGGAAATAGGAATATAAACTGGAATCCCGTATTTTTTCTGAAAAAACAAATTAGTGTCAAAAACTGGCTTGTGCCCCAAATGAATTGTTCCAGACGCATTGAATCCAGACACAATCGCGCATTTTTCCCCTTTCTTCAAAGCAGAGAAAAAATTATCAAAATCCCGATGAGAATAAATCAATCCCTTATTGAATGTGTAAAAATCCGGCAACTCATGTAATTTTGATATAAGCTCCGCTCCAAATTTCTCCACGAGCTTTCGATTGTCTTCTTCCAGTTTATTTATGTCCATGTTAATTAAAACCAATATTAATTTATAAATGTTACAAATCCAGAAAATCTCACAAAAATTTATAAATAACATTTTGCTTCTTTTTCCATGAAAAGAGTACTTATATTCATTCTAATTTTTATGTCCTTAATTTCTTTAGCTTCAGCAGAAATAATATTCAATCAACAGCCAAATGAAATATATAATTTAGGAGATACAATTAACATACCATTAACAGTAAAAACAACGGGGAGCGTAACCGGAGTTTTAAGCATAAACTCAATCTGTAACGGACAAGAAATCAATTTCTACAAAAACGGTGTAAGTCTTTCTTCGGGTGAAGAGAAAAGAATGGACGCCTCGCTAATTCTAACGAAAGATGTAATTGGAACAATGATTGGAGATTGTGTAATAAAAGCAACATTAGGAGAAGCATATATCTTGTCAAATAATTTCAAAATATCAAACATAATTAATCTGCAAATTAAAGAATCAAATAAAGAATTCAATCCAGGGGAAAATCTTATTGTCGAAGGAAATGCACTAAAAGAAGACGGAAAATCTGCAAATGGTTTCATAAGCTTGGAAATGACAACTGGCGAGGGAGGAGAAAAAATTAGTCAATCCGAAACAATAAACAACGGATATTTTTTGATAAATGTTTCACTGCCGAAAAATATGAAAGCTGGAGCATATTCGGTTTTATTAAGTGCGTATGAAAAAGATTCTTTAGAACAAACAACCAATACAGGCTCGGCAACTTATGATATAACAATAAAACAAGTTCCTACAAATTTAGAAATAATTTTAGAAGATAAAGAAATAGTTCCTGGAACGAACTTGAAATTTAAAACAATATTGCACGACCAATCCGGAGAAAACATTCAATCAGTGTCAATAGCAACAATAAAAGATGAGAATGACAAAATTATTCAGCAGACTGAAAAAGCAACAAATGAATTTTTTGAATATCCAATACCTTACAACGAAGCCCCAAGCGAATGGAAAATCCACGCGGTTTCAAACAAATTAGAATCGGATTCTACATTTAAAATATTAGAAAAACAATATGTTGAAGTAGAATTAATAAACAGAACGCTGACAATTTACAATAAAGGGAACGTTGTTTATAACAAAACAGTAATAGTAAAAATTAAAAATCAAACAATAGAGATACCAACAAATTTAGATGTGGATAAAAGTCAAAAATATTTCTTAACCGCACCGGAAGGGGAATATAATGTAGAAGTTTTAAGTGAAGGAGAAAGCAAATTAAACCAGCAGGTAATGCTAACTGGAAAAGCAATTGATGTAAAAAAAGTATCTAGTTTTTCAGGCATAATAAAATACCCATTAGTCTGGATTTTTATCGTCGGAGTTCTTGGTTTTGTGGCGTTTATGGTAATTAGAAAAGGATATCAAAGAAGTTTTATCGGGCATATTGGAATACCATTTAAAAGAAAGGAAGAAGAGTATGTTCCTTTATCAAAGAATTCGCTGTTAAAAACCTCAAACAAAGCAGAACTTTCCTTATCATTAAAAGGAGACAAGCAAAACGCAAGTTTAGTTTGTATAAAAATAAAAAATTTAAATGAAGTTCAATCAAAAAAATCCGCAGTGGAAGAAACATTACAGAGAATTGTCAATGAAGCGGAAACTAGCAAAGCAGTAATCTATGAAAACCAGGATAATCTTTTTTTTATATTTGCTCCGGTAAAAACAAAAACATTTTCTAATGAAAGATCAGCATTAAATTTAGCGCAAAAAATAAAACCAATCTTAGACAATTATAATAAATTAGCAAAACAAAAAATAAATTTTGGAATCTCGTTAAATTACGGAACTATCGTCGCCAAGCAAGAAAAAAATGCTTTAATGTTCATGAGCATGGGAACATTGATAACCGCATCAAAAAGAATATCTGCTATATCTTCTGGAGAAATTTTATTAAGCGACAAAATAAAAGAAAAATTAATGTCAGATGTAAAAGCGGAAAAAGGTGAAAAAGATGGTATGATTTATTATATAATAAAAGAAATCAAAGACAGAGAAGCTCACGGGAAATTCATTAATGATTTTGTAAGAAGAATGGAAAAAAAGTAAATAGATAAAAAGATTACGAAAAATAAAGTTCGTGAATGTAATTCTTGTGGTGCGATTTATGGTCTAGATTTTATTGGTGCAGCATTTTATTATATTTCTAATTCTTCCACATTTTGGATGGGTGTATTGGGATTATAAAAAGCACTAGTTTGGCCAGTATTTCTTATATATGAATTATTAAAATATTTAGGAATATAATTTTTGTTTACCCGGAATAGTCTCGGTTTAATCTGCTCAGGACCATACTTTAGAAAAAGTATTTAAAGATCTCCTTTTATCAAATTTGATGACAATAGACAAAGCGAAGATTACACAAAGAGATTTGGTAAGTGAATATGAATCAAATAGATTTAAAGCGACACCACAAATGAAAGAAAAAATAAAATCTCTTTTAGGAATATTGAGTGCCGAAGAGACACATAAGTCTATAAGAAACAATGAAGAATTTAAATGGGCATGTGAATCTATGCTCCTCTGGCGTTCTTTTTGTTATTCTGAATATGGTATTTTAGTATCTGTTAACGTTCCAAGAGCAAGATCTCTTATTTATTAATTAACTATTTTTATATATCCTAATTTACACAAATTCATCCAAACAATTCTCCATAACTTCCAATAATTGACTGCTTGACTTCTGGATGTTTTTTTTCTAATTCATCTATAAATAAACTCAATTTATCTGTCTTTTTTTCAGTCTTTCTAAAATTCAATTTCTTAAGTTTCACATAAAGCAAAACTTCCTTGTCCAAAAATAAATAAAGCGGTTTGATGATTATCTTCCCATCAAGTTTCTCAACAGCCCCATTTTTTAATTCATTCGCATTTCCTTTAATTAAAACATGAATTATTTCATCAGCCTCGCTGTCTGTTGTAGAAGAAACTGCAATTTTCTGAGGAAAATTGTCTCGCTTTGCTCGATAATTATCTGAATTATTAATAAAATTTGCTGAACTCATCGAGTTTTCGACATTAACAATCTCTCCTTCGGAGAATCGTGCGGAACGCCGATTCGTAGTAATCAATGAGTGAGGCGAAGCCGAACGTATTTTAACAATCTTCACAATTCCCTTTCCCGAATATAATTTTAATAAATCATCTAAAACAACATCTCTAAAATCACAAACTTTTTGTGTTCCCAAAGTTTGTGAGACAGAAAATTTCCTACCTTCAAAACTTCCTGTTTTGAATGGGATGAAAAACTTTTTGTTTTTCATATTTTCTGTACTATTTCCTTTCTTAAATTCAATAATATCTCCCTTTTCAATCATTTTGAATTTTCTAATTGTATAAAGAAATTTTTTCTGAAACCATCTTATGAAACACGCATTACAAATTTTTCTTTTATTTGTAAATTCATAAACAGGATTTATTTCACATT
>JBAZOZ010000034.1:0-8616 GCA_041648455.1 Candidatus Pacearchaeota archaeon
GCCTTCGGCATCAGCAGAAATTAATCCAAACAAAATTAATCTTCTAAATAGAATTATATTATTTTTTCTTTTTTATCTTCAATCCCAAATCTGAAATTGGTTCGGGTTGGTTTTTTTCTAACTTCGAGTAAACATTTGCCTGTTTGCTTCCGTGAATTAAAGATTTGACTGCGTCTTCGGCATTTTTGATGCATTCTGCAGAACCGATAATTCCAACTTCATTGTCTTTTAATTCAAAACAGCATTTTGTCAGATGACAAAGAGTTTGAAAAGTTTTTCCTTTTGTTCCAATTATTCTTGCTTTTATTCTGTTCAAGTCTTTTCTTTTTGTATGCTCTTTTATATTTATTATTTCAAATAAAAATTCTTCATCTAAAATTAAGAATGCGTCGGAAATTGGAAATCCAAAGTTTATAGCATCAATTACTTTTTCTGCAATATATTCATTTTCAGAAGAACCATTTACAAAAACTTCTTTTCCTCTGTTAGTTATTTTAACATTTAGTTTTTCTTCCAATAATCTTTTGTTTTTCAAGATTCTTGGAAGTTTTTCTGATAAAATTAATCTCATGATTGTACAAATATTTTTGTATATATAAATTATTCCCGCCTAACTCGTGATCCCATTTTATTATTTATTTTTTAAATTAGTAAAAATTAAATCTCCCACCCACCCAGATAACTTAAAACTGCTATTTCATATTTATATCAATTTAGATTATTTTTGTTGTAAATTAATTCAGCTAGACAAATTTATCCTAAGAATTATGCATTAATAATTTTTTAAGCGTAGAAGATTGACAAAGTCAGCTTCGGAGTGATCCAATCTTAGAATTCTGTTGCTCCGGTTTTCAAATATCCATTTTTTCTCAGCCAGGCTATTTGATTTGGACGATATTTGTATAAAACATCACCTTTTATATTATCCAATTCCCATTTTTCTATAATCACAACGTCGTTTGGACGAAGCCACAATTCACGTTTTAATCTTCCAGGAACACGGCAATTTCTTATTTTTCCGTCGGTGCAATTCACGAGCATTTTATTTCCGCCGAGCCTTTGTTCGATTATTCCAATTACTTCTCTTCCTCTTGGAAGTCGTGCTCTTGTGATTATATTTTGACCTTCTTCTGGGTTTTCTTCTTCATTGATATCTTTAAATTCTTCCATGATTATTGGAAATTGAATGGTTTTATAAAAGTTTAGTATTATATTTTACTCGCTTTTTTTTAATTATTCCGCCCACCCAACTCAGATAACCTAAACCACCGTTTAATGTTTATATCAATTTAAATTAATCATATCTTTTTGCTACGATATCAATTTTTAGCGTAGAATCATGAATTTGTTCTGATTCGTAGCAATTTTTTTAGCAGAATCATTACATCAGCACCAATGTACAGAAAATTAGAATTTTCTGTCCCTTATTCCTCGGATTCACATGAGGACTAAGGCATAAGGAATTCCTTGAATTTTTTTGATTCCTTGTTTGTTAATTATTTCAGATTTTAATGCGCAAGAAACAGATTTTTCCCCGATGATATTAAATATCGCGTCTTCTCTTGACTGGTTTTGAATTATCTGCATTGCTTTTTCTTCAGACACTTCTTCACCAGCAAAAAAAGATTTTTTTACATCTAGTTGAAAATTTCCTTCTTCAAAATATTTTCCTAAAAGTTCAGTGTCGCAAACTGCAATAATATCTCTATAAGTTTTGTGAATTTTTATTGAAATCATTGTAAAAATAAATATGGAAAATAAAAATTTTTCCCATCCCATTCAAGACGAGAAGTTTTGAAAGTTACAAAATGGGAAATACAAAAATTAAAAATTTTTGTATCATTCAATTCTCACAAATTGAAGATTTTGAAGTAAAATAAAAAATATTTTATTTATTTTTGGATTCCGCCCATTCTGCAAACAGTTGTTCCGCACTTAGGACATTTTCCCTTCGCGATTTTTGTTCCTTTTGTGGTTTTGCTTTCTTTAGGGTCTTTTATCTGGACCTTTTCTTTGCACTTCACACAATATCCTATTGTTGCCATTTTTTTATCTTATCCCTCATATTTAATTAAAGATTCTGATTCTATGAATCTATAAAATCTTGATGTTTCGGTGTTTTTTAAAGGTTGTTATAAATGAAAATTATAATTAATTTAATTTCTTCTTAAATAAATTGTTAGCTCGCTTAAAATTAAATTTTTCCTCTCACGGAATGTTTCGCGCCACATGCAAGGCAATGAATAAAACTTAATCTGTCTTCTTTTATTATTTCTGTGTCGGGTTTTCTACACTCTCGGCATATTACGAATTCTTTGATATATTGTTCTATTTTTTGATTTATTTTTACCGACGGAATTTTATTATTTAATATAAGTCTGTCCCCTTCAATCTGGCCGGAAGTTGCAAGTTCTTTAAGAAGAAATTTTTGAAAATGCACGGGATCTCTTCTAATATAATCTTTTATCTGAAAAAAGTTTTTCAAAATTGTTTTCTTTCCTTCAAAATATCCTTCTGCTTTTGGAATTTCAAATCTTTCCCCGTTTGAACCCGGGCTAACTTGTTTGATATTTTTGTATGCTTCATTTAAAAGTTGTTCATATTCCATAGAAATTATTGCTGGATAAGGTTTATAAACTTTCTACGCACTAATAAATTATGATCATAAAGAATCTTGTTTTTGGAATTGCTATTTTTTTCTTGACGATGTTCGTAGGAATTTATGGAGTGAACACTTTTTATCAAAAAGCCCCGCAGTACGAAGATTTTTGCAATCAAACTCGAGGTAATATTTATATTGATAATTCTGCAGACTGCGTCGGTGCTGGTGGGGTTTGGAATGCTTATCAAGGAACACAAAAACCCACTCCTATTGAAGGATATTGTGATTTGTATTATAAATGCAATCAGGAATTCAACGATGCAGAGGAAAAATATTATAAAAAAGTATTTTTAATTACACTTCCCTTGGGGATTATAATAATTGCGTTGGGTTCTTTAGTTTTTGGGCTTGAATTTGTTGGAGCAGGATTAATGTTCGGCGGTGTTGGAATAATTCTTTACGGCGTTGGAGGATTTTGGAGATTTGCAGATGATTGGCTTAAATTTACACTTTCGTTAGTTGGTTTGATAATTGTTATTGCTATTGGATATTATTTTAATATGAGATTGAGAAAAAAGAAAGAATATTAATCTTCTTTTCGTTTTCTAAAATAATTATTTATAATTAATGCTACGAAAATTACTGAAACAATATGGCCGGTAAATGCCGCTATGATGGAGATAATTCTTTCAAATCCCATTGGACAAATATCTCCATATCCGACTGTGAAAAATGTCATAGTTGTAAAGTAAAAAAATTCTCTTGAGATTTGCGGGTCGGAGGAAATCATTGAAGGATCGAAATTTCCATTGCATTCTCCGTATTTTATATATCCTAATTTGCTTAATTCTACGAAATTATATAGCGTTGAAAATATAAGAATTATTACTAAGATGAGAAGTATATACGAGCCTATTAATTTATAAAAATTTTTGGGGTTCATTAAATTGTCGTAGGATTTACGAGCAACGTAAATTATTATTGCCACAAAATAAATCACAATTAGTATATTTAGAATGCTGAAGAATAATCTTGGTAGATAATTTTTTTGAAATAGATTGCTTATAGTTGATATTACAAATTCAATGAGAATAAGAATTATGAATTTTAAAAGAGGCTTGTCAAAAAGAATTTTTGTCAAACGAGATTCACGAATCATTTTTGAATGCCGTTCAATCACCTTTTTCATATATTTTATAAGAAATCCTTATTTAAAAGTTTATTTGAGAATTAAATTAACTCTTAGCTCTACTCTTTACAATTAATCCTAATGTAATTAAAAGAAGAGAAATTAATAATAACGTATTTATAATTGTCGATGGAATTGTTTGTTCTGAGATAACTTTTCCTGTTAATTTCATAGAGCCCAAAATCGCTGTTCCGATAATTCCGCTAATTCCAATTATAGTCAGATAATTTCCATATGCACGATGCGGCGATGTTTTTTCTATCATATTTTATTATATTTTAGCACGATTTTGTGATTTAAATATTTAACCAAGCCATCTTACTTTTCCTGGACGAGGCTCGAAAATAATTCCTTCTTCTAAGAGTTTTTGAATTTCCGGGTTAATTATTTCTGGAGAAAATTCTCTTAAATCTAAAATTATTCTTTCTATATCTATTCCTCCAGCGTCTTCTGATTTCTTTATTTTTTCAAGAATTTTATCTTTTATTGCGATTGCTTGTTCTCTTTTTATCGGGGGAGAATTTTCTTTTCTGTTCTTTTCAATTTCCAGTTTTCTTATTAAAAGGTATTTGGTGTCTAGTTCTTTCATTATTTCTGGAGAAATGTAAGTTTCATTGTTGAAATTTCTTAAAGTTCCTATGACAACAATCGTTTGTCCTTGACTAAATCCAGAGAATTTTACAACATCATCTCCAAATACTTTGAGGCTTATTTGTCCTGATCCGTCATCTATTTTTAGGAAAGTGTATTTTTTCTCTCCTTCGCTGTCATATTTGTCAACGATGTTCCCGATTATATTAACTCTTACAATTTTCTTGTTTCCTAATTCCAAGAAAGAAAATCTTTCGCTGTCAAAGATTGGTTTTCCAATCAGCAAATCTCCTATTCTGAATTTGTAAGCAATATTTCTCTTGAATTGTTTTTCTTCAGCCATGCGAGGACACCCCTTGTTTTCCTCGCGCTCCTTCCTCGAATCTCTGAAGGGCAGTATCTTTTCATTGCCTCCGATGGATACTGCATATTTTTTGTTTTGTCGACGAAACTCGCGTGGGAAAATCTTTTTTATTTAAACTTGAAATTGAAAATAGTTTATAAAAATTTAGATTGTAAAAAATATCTAAATTTTTAATGTTCGGCAAAGGGATTTGCCTTCACATATAAAAATTGTCGTTTTGAATTTTTATCGGATTTTAATGATTCTAATTCTCTTTTTGTCTCTTCTAAGTCTATTCTGACTTCTAAGAATTCTCTTTTTAGATATTCATTTTCCTCTTGAACTTCATCAAAATCGCTTTTTTCTCTTGGAAATGGATTTCCATTGTATTTGCATTTTGTTCTGAATCTTCTATCATAAAATTTGCAAATTCTCTTTGTTTTATAGGTATTGAAATATTTTTTGTTGTTTTTATCTTTTAAACAAGGAATTAAACATCTTTGATTGGCATTTTCACCTTCCTCATAAAATGAACCAAAACATTCACATTCAACTTCTCTATTTATGGTGTTCTCTAAATTTATTTTAATATATCTTTCTAATCTTTCTTTTTCTTCTTCAAATTTATTCATGTTTTCTGAATATATCCTCTTCGTGGTTTGAAAATGTCGCCTGTTGAACAAAGTTTGTCTATTGCTTCGCTTATTTCACTTTCAGTTAATTTTCCTTCGAGCTCCTTTTCAATTTCTTCTACAGGAATTAATTTTCCTAATTTAGTTTCCATGTTTGTTACGGTATCTCTTACTAAAAGTATTTTATTTCTCTGGCTCGTCGGAATTCCTGTGGAAATTCTGTCAATGTCAAAAGTTTTTGATTCGTAATCATAACCAACCTGCATTAAATAAAATTTCATTAATTCAATTGATTTTTTTGCGTCCTCTTTTGTAACTGTGTTGCTTAATCTTAATTTTGCGGATGCTTCTGACATTCTTATTAATGCAGTTAATTGTCTTGCTGAAATTGGAATTGGCCTCATTGCGGCTTCGGAAGACACTGGCGTGTTTCGCAATTCAACATAAAATTTTTTTAATTCTTGTGCAGCTTCTTCGCTGAGATAAGGTTTTATTTTTTGTTTTGCGTATGCAACATACTTTCTGAAAATTTCTCTTGGTATTAACATTTCTTCTCCTGCTCTTTGATGTTCGTGCAAAACATGAAGCGCGATTCTTTCATCTTTTAATTTGTCTGGAATGTCTCTTAATGTGAAAATGACGTCGAATCTGTTTATCAGCGTCGGAGGAATGTCAATTTGCTGTGCGACACTTTGATAAGGATCGAATCTTCCGAATTTTGGGTTTGCTGCTGCAAGAACAGATGTCTCTGCGCGAAGTGTAGCCTGAACATTAGCTTTTGAAATTGTCACGGTTTGCTGTTCCATTGCTTCATGCATAGCACTTCTATCTTGCGGGTCCATTTTTTCTAATTCATCAATGCAGACTAATCCATGATTTGACAAAACCATTGCACCTGCTTCCAAAGACCAACCCCTTAGATATTCATCACGAACAACTGTTGCGGTCAATCCCGCTCCTGATGCTGATTTTCCTACGACGTATCTTCCTTTTGGAGAGATTTCTGCCATGAATCCTAATATAACGGATTTTGCAACACCAGGGTCTCCGACGAGAAGAATGTGAATATCCCCCCTATTTCTTGAACCATTTGGATTTATTTTTTTGACTCCTCCGAATAATTGCAAGACTAAAGATTTTTTTATTTCTTCATAACCCCAGACACTTGGTGAGATGCTTCTGGCTAAATTTTCGAATATATTTGGGTCTTGACTTAACTCGAGAATTTGTCTTTCATCCTCTTCACTTATATCAAGTTCTTCGAAAGTTTCTTCTAATGGAATTAAATTATTTGCTTCTATTGCTAATTGGAATCGCGTTGACAGTCCGCCCGTCGATAAAGGCACAGGAACTTCTTTCAAAATTCCTATGACTTTAACTTTGCTTCCCGGAGTTGTTTTTTCTTCCATGTGCGGTTCTACTAAATCTTCTTTGACAAATATGTCTATTCTTTTTGGCTGTTCTCCTCCGGAAAGACTTTCTGGTGATTCCTCAACGATTAGTCTTTGTGTGTCTACCATTTCTTTGCTGATTAATCTGAAACCTCCGCGTCTCCCACAACTGCAACGAGTTGGCTCTCGAAATTTTTTCTCTATTTGCAAGACAGAAATAATTGTTCCACAACTTGGGCACTCAAATTTTGCATTTACTACTTGGGGACGTACGTCGCTTGCCTGACGAATTATTCCTTCTATGACAATTAATTCATTGAGATGTTTGGAACGGATGTTTCTTACTTTTAGTGATTGGCTTTCTGATAAATTAAAAAGTCTGACTCTTACATTGCTGACAAGTCCGGATTCTTCTATTGCAAGTTCTATGAGTCTTAATGTTTCTTCTGGATTCGCAAGTATTTCGTCTGAAAGATCATTAGAGAATTCTGTTAGTTTAAGGAAGTCAAGATAAATTACGTTTCCGGCTTTTCTCAAGGAATCTCCGAGTTCTTTTTTGTGAAAATCGAAAAACTTTTTCGCTTCAATTAGGAGTTCTTCATTTTTTGATTTGGATTGCTTTTCTTGTTTTTCATCTTGGAATTCCTCTCTTATTTTTCCTGGAGAATCTCTCATGGCATTCTCCATTTCATCGATTCCAAATTCCTCTTCCATATCAAAACAACCCCTTGGTTTTTTTGTATTTTCCTCTAATCGCTGAAGGACGATTTCTAAATGCCTCCAGTGAAATCGTATTTTGTTCTACTTCTTCCATCTTTTTTCACCTAGAAAATGAAAAGACGAATTCTTTAAATAGATTTATGAGGATTTAAGAGTAGTTTTGGGGAGAGATGATTACTAAGGAGGAGTGGAAGATTGTTAATATATTTTTGATTATATAAATTATTATAAATGGATGATCGGACTTGTTATTTATGGTTGAAAGAATTGTTCTTGATCAGCCTTTAGATGCTGGTGGAGAAATGTGGGAAACTGAGTTAATTGGAAGACCTACTAAAGATTATGATCCAATAAAAGCAGGGGAACAATTATATCAATATATTCAAAAACTACCTTGGAGAACTGTAAATGAATTTTTTAAAATCTTAGAACAACGAGAAAATCATTTTTCAGATTTAAGAAATTTAAGGAAACAAAGAGGGTATTGATATTCAGTAATTCTTCAATGCAGCTTTAACATTCTTCAAAAGCTGAGACATAGAATCTTCGAGCTGCTCTTTATTTTTTGTTCCGGTGCAAACGAGTTTTCCATTGCTGAAGAGAAGGAATGTTGCGTTTGGTTCTATTAATTTGTAAACCAATCCGGGGAACTGCTCGGGTTCGTATTCTGTGTTTTCCATTTCTAATGCGAGAAAATTTAAATTTAGTTTTAAATCAATTGTTCCTGAAGCGACAATATTTTGAACGGTGATTTTTGGCTTGCAAGTAATATTTACATTTATTTTTCTTAATTGTTTGATAACAGCGTCGATAACCTGCCGGACTTGAGTTGTTGATTTTGTTCCAGTGCAAACGAGATTTCCTGATGAGAAAACTAAAACTGCGGATTTTGGCTCTTTAACTCTTAAAACTAAGCCTGGAAAAGTTTCTGGATTATATTCAGTGTTTGGCTGCGTTCTTGCTAATTTTGTTAAAGGAACTGGTTTTCCCAAAGATGCTGTAGCGACGATATTTTGTATTTTGTAATTGCTTTTAGATTCTTTTGTCATCTTATAATACTAAATATAGAAAAAAGTCATTTATAAAGGCTTTGGGAGGGGATTTTAATGAAGATCTGTTTGATTATATAAATTTATTTAAGGGAAGAT
>JBAZOZ010000035.1:0-6718 GCA_041648455.1 Candidatus Pacearchaeota archaeon
CAAAATGAAGAAAAATAAATTTTATGTAACGACGCCGATATACTATCCGAATGATGTGCCACATATTGGACATGCATATACAACCATTGCAGCTGATATTCTGGCTAGATGGAACAAGATTAGAGGGAAAGAAGTTTGGTTCTTGACAGGAACTGACGAACATGGAAAGAAAATTCAGGAAGCTGCTGACAAAAAAAACAAGAAGCCGAAGGAGTTTGTCGATGAGTTAATTCCTAAATTTAAGGATGCATGGAAAAAACTAGATATAGAATACAATCGGTTTATTAGAACAACAGATAAAGACCATGAAAAACTCGTGCAAGAAATTTTACAGAAAGTTTATGACAAAGGAGATATTTACAAGGGAGAATATGAAGGATATTATTGCACAGCGTGCGAGGCGTATTATACTGAAAAAGATTTAATTAATGGCTGTTGCCCGATACACAAAAAGAAAATCGAGTTGTTAAAAGAAGAAAGTTATTTTTTCAAACTTTCAAAATATCAAGATAAACTTTTGAAATTGTATAAGGAAAATCCAGAATTTATTTCTCCTGAAAATAAACGGCAGGAAATAATTAACAGAGTGAAAGAAGGATTAAAGGATTTGAGCATATCAAGAACGAGTTTTGATTGGGGAATTAAATTGCCCTTTGATAAGAAACACATTTCTTATGTATGGTTCGATGCATTGTTTAATTATTATACTGGTGCTGGAAAAAATCATGAGTATTGGCCGGTGAATGTTCATTTGATTGGAAAAGATATTTTATGGTTCCATGTTGTTTATTGGCCGGCTTTTTTGCTGTCTGCAGGAATTTCTCTTCCAGAAAAAGTTTTTGCACATGGTTGGTGGACTTTTGACAATGAAAAGATTTCAAAATCTCGAGGAAAAGTTATTAATATTGATGAACTCATTTCAATTGCCGGCGTGGATGCAGTGAGATATTTTTTATTTAGAGAAACGCCCTTTGGAGGGGATGGAGATTTCTCAGAGAAAGAATTAATTGCAAGATATAATAATGAACTTGCGGATAAATTTGGAAATTTAGTTTCAAGAGTTTCTGCTTTGGCTGAAAAATACGGGATTGAAAAATGTGATAATTTGTTGTTGAAAAAATTAAAATTGAAAGAAATAGAAAAGAAAATTGATAATTATGAATTTGACAAGGCATTGAATGAGATTTTTGCATTTGTTGATGTTTGCAACGAATATGTTCAGAAAAATAAAATTTGGGAAACAAGGGACAGGAAGAAATTATACGAGTTGGCTGATTCGATAAAGGCAATTGCAATTTTGCTTTGGCCGTTTATTCCTTCATCGTCGGAGAAAATCGCCAAAAATTTTGGATTTAAAATTGATTTCAAGGAGATTGAAAAGCCATTGAAGATTGGAAAGATTAAAAAAGGAGAGATTTTATTTAGAAAAATATGAAAACAGGATTACAATCAGAATTGAATTTAAACGGGCAAGAAGGAAATCTTGATTTGAGATTTTCTTGTTTTGTGCATTTGATGGAACGCCAGAGAAAAGTGGAGAATCATTTTGTCGCTGAGGCTTATTGTAAAATTTGTGATGATAGAAAAGATCTTTTATTTATGGGTGGGATTGTAAATGATAAGGGAGAAATTGTTTCAATGTATTTTATGTGTTCTGATTGTGATAATATTATTAATATGAAAGATTATCAGCATAGGGGAGGAAATTAAATGAATGCAAAAGATAGTCTAATAAGTGCGATGATTGTTAGATGCGGGTTTAATCCCGAATCACTAATTAAAAAAGTTGAAGAAGGTGAAGTAGAACAAATTAAATACGAGTGTGGTGGAATTTATATTTTTAAACACAAGAATATTATTTCTGTTGGAGTGAAAAATCTTTATTTTTCAAATGACCTTATTTGGTATCAATGGAGATGCTATGGAAGTTAATGCATTTTAATCTGGTTAGGAAGATATAATTTAGAATATAAATATTTATTAATTATCTGTAACGAGTTTTTGGATGGTGATTAGTGCGAAGGAAATATTAATTATCTTGATAGGTATTGTTGGTTCTGCTATTATTGGATTAATTATTAGAATTTTGAATTTTAATTCTTCTTCTTTAAGTTTTATGGGGTGGATTTTAATGATTGTAATTGCAGTTTCACTTTTGATTGTATTAATGTATAAAAGACTTAACGAGATTAATGAGGATTTAGATAAACAAAAGGAAAATTATAATAAATTAGACGAAAGACTTAAAATATATAAAATGTTTGTTAATTTAGAAGCTAGGATTGTTGCATTAGAAAATAAAAATGGCTAAAAGATACGACTCATTTGATATTGTTTTGGATATAATTAAGATAGCTATTATAATAATTATTGGGGGTATTATTATAAAGGCCCTTTTACCTGTATTATCTTCTTAAATATGGAAAGAGTAATTGATTTCTCGGACTTTGAAAAACTAGATTTGCGAGTTACTGAAATTAAGAAAGTTGCGGAAATTTAGGGATGAATAAATTTCCGCCCCATCAAAGATTTACATCTTCGAGGTGAAGAAATTGAAAATGCCGATAAACTTTGGAAATTAAATTTGGATGTTGGCGAGCTTGGAAAAAGAACAATTTGTGCAGGAATTAAGGAATATTATTCTATAGTGAAAGACATAAATAATTCCCTAAAATTGTATGTCTTTCCCTCAATAGTAAAGGCGCATTTGGGAAATTGTCAGCGTCCTTTACTATAAAGAAGAATTAAAGGGAAAGAAAATAATTATTGTTGCTAATCTCGAACCGAGAAAAATGAAAGGGGTTTTAAGTGAGGGAATGCTTTTGGCAGCTTCGACAGAAGGACATGGGGATGTTTCATTATTGACGATTGATAGGAAAATTGGGAATGGAAGCAGAGTTGGGTGAAACTTTAAAAATTAAGAGCGTGATTAATGGGTAGATTTTTAAATCTACAAGCTCTTCATTTATTATGAAAAAAATAAACCCCCTTATTTTTATTTTAGGGATTATATTATTTCTTAGTTTTGTTTCTGCTGAGTGTATTGATTCAGATGAAGGTGAAGCATTTTATGTGAAAGGAGAAACAGCAGTGACTCCTCCCGGAAATACCGCTACTTCTCAAGTTCCTGTAGGAAATATAGGATATTCTTTTGATTATTGTTTTAAAAATAATTTATTTGAACAAATTTGTATAAATGGAGATTCAACTTCTGTAGAATATATCTGTCCAAACGAATGCTTCGATGGATTCTGTCTTGAAGATAATGAAGGGGGTTATGTTTTAACAGAAAAGAGGGAATTAACTGCAAATTTAGGGGGCAAGGATTACATTTTTTCGGTGTACAATATTAGTCGTGGTCCTGGTGGAGTAAATGCATCATTTAGCTTAAAAATTAGTGGAGATTTAGAAGAAATAACAGAGATTTTGGGAAGAGGAGAATCACAAGTTTTAAGTAACGGACTTCTTATAAAAGTTACAGATACTGATGCTGTTCGTATGTATGGTGTACCTGCTTCAGTCACATTTACTTTAACAGATACTAATCAAAATGAACGAAGAGATAATACTCATTTAATTTATTGGATTATTGGTGTAGCAATATTTATTATCTTAGTTATTTTGTTCTTTGTTCTAAAAAAGAAAAAATAATATCGCGATAATTTATTTTTAATATCCCTTAGTCCATCTTTCCCACAAGGAGGGTTTGTCTTTGTCTGAATCATATTCGACATTAAGAAGTTTTGCGGCAATTTCTTTGTATGCTCGTGCGGATTTTGATTTCGGGTCTGTATGAACAACCGAATCTTTTAATGAAAGGGATTTTTGAATCATTATATCTTCTGGAACCATTCCTAAGATTGGAACCTCGAGCATTTCTCTTACTGATTCTGGCTGCATTTCTAAAATATTTTTTCTTACTTTTGTTATTATTGCTCCCAATATTGGTTTGTTGAGTTCTTCCGCAAGTTTGATTATCTTCAATGCGTCTGTAATTGCGGGCATTTCAGGATTTGTCACAACAATTAATTCATCTGCCATTTTAATTGTAGATATTGCTTCGTTTCCCAAACCGGCAGCGCTGTCAACAAGAATTATATCTGAAAGTTCTTCAAAATCTTTTTTGAAATCTTTTAGTCTTTCTGGTTTTATTTTTTTAAGTTCTTTTATAGATAATGATGATGGAATTATTTTTAGTCCGGATTCATGCTCGTAAACTGCTTCTTCTGCTTCTGCTTTTTCTGAGAGGACATGATTTAAAGTTATTGGAACTTCTGGGGAACCGAGATGAATTCCTACGTTTGGTGTTGTTAAGTTTCCGTCGATAACTAAGACATCTTTTCCAAAATAATTCATAGCAGCACCTAAATTAATTGCTGTGGTCGTTTTTCCAACACCCCCTTTTCCAGACGTTATGACAATAACCTTTTTCATTATAATCCTGAAAGAAGCGGACTTCTATCTTAAAAGAAATTGCTTTGTTGTGCTTATAAATTTTTCTAACATGTCTGCATATATCTTCAGCTGTTCCAAATTTATGTTTATCTCTTTTCCTCTGTAAAAAACCTTGAGCGTTACATTTTTTCTGAACTCTCCAATTCGTTCTATTCTTAATTCTTCTATTTTTCTGAACATTTCATATAGTTCGATTATTTCTTGAAAATTTTTGTCTTTTTTGAAAAGCTTTTTTACCTGTTCAATTTTTTTTACTGGGCTTGTTGGAATTGATGATATTTTCTTTTTTCTTTTTGCTTCTTGCAGAATAGCATCTATGCTTGTGTCAATCATTTTTCTCCATCTTATAATTAAATTTACAATTACATCACAAGTTTTTGTGTATTTTAAACTCACATACAGAAGGTGATCCGCGCTAATTTTTTCTTGTATTATATCTTCCATAATTTCCTCTACAGATTCTATTTTTTAGAAGTATGTTTTAGGATGTAAATGGAGTTTTTATATTTTTCCAAGGATTATATTTTTTGTTTTTTTCAGAACGTCTTTAGATAACTGGAGAAATTGTTTAATTTCTTCCAGCGTTATTATTCTTTGACGCATATCTTCAGATAAAATTACTATTTTATTGTCTTTTGCAAATTCCATGGAACTTTTTTTATGGTTTTGCTCCAGTTCAAATAATTTTATAATTAACGCTATTTCCTGGTTTGTTATATTGAATCTTTTTGAGGATTTGCTCTTGAAAGTTTCGAAATTTATTTTTACGTCTTCATAAAGCGAAATTCTTTTGTAAAGATAATCGTATTGCAGAATTGCATTTATACAATTGGCGATGGCTTTTTTTAGTTCTGAAATTAGAAGCAATAATATTCTTTTATCTTTTATCAAAGGAAATGTTACATAAATCATATGGTCGGCCATTCTTATCTTTTTCTCAGCTTCTTTAAGGGATTCAAGGAATTTTTCCATGATTTAAATAGGGGTTTAGAATTAATATGTTTTTGTGTGATGTTCGATAATATAAATTTTGATTGCAGAACAAGACTTTATTTTTCAATTACTTCTCTTATATCTGAAGGAATCCAATCTTCTATTACTTTTGGAATATTATGTTTTTTTCTAAATTGATCCGAAACTTCTTGACTTACCCCAAGACGAAGAGTAATTTTAAGTGGTGTTTTATTCTCTTCTAAACTTCGCGCGGATTTTTCTAGAGCATTATAAATATTTTCTGCAACATAAGAAACGTGATAGTCTGTTTTGAAATCCATTTCTAAAGTTTCTCTTGAAATAGATTCTAACCATGTTCTGCCCTCGCCTACTTCTATTCTATATTGATTAATTCTTTTTTTTAAGGGATCATATTCGATAACATATTCCATAAAAAATAGTTCAATAAGAAGTTTATAATTATTATTGTCTTAGGAAATATATTATTCCCCCAACTCCAAAATTGCTTCAGCCAAATCTCCATCTGAATTTTCTAAAGCCTGCTTTGCATCTTTTTTTGAACAGCCGGTTTTTTCTATGACTGTTTGAATATCATCATTGCTGAATTTTTCCTCTGATTCTTCGCTGACATCTCCGGAGATTTGGAAAGATTCCTGTCCCTGCATTGTAATCTTTGTTACGCTTGCCGGTTGTATAATTATTTTAGAACCATCTTGTTTTTCTATTGTGACTTTCTCTGTTGGAATTTCCTCTTGGCCTATTCCCATCTGTTTCATGACTGCCTGCATTTTTTTCGGATCTAATCCGCCTAAGCCTGGAAACATGTTTTTTGTTGCTGATTTTAATTTATATAGTTTTCTGAAAGAAATGTTAATTATCCCGCCCAACTCGCGCCCCGAATTTGAAATTAAATAAACTATTGGCAAATTCAAAACGCTCGCCCACCCAGATAACTCTAACAGCAATTTAAATTAATTATATTTTTTGTTGTGATATCAGTTTTTTAGCGGAGCCGAACGATTTTGTGGTAGAGAGTAATTTATTATTAATTCTTGCGCGAAATCGTGATTAATGGCGAAGTCGAATGCGGAGCGATTAAAAAATAAAAGGAAGAAGAACTCTTAAAATTATTATTAATGCGATGAATATAATGACGTGTATTGGTTTCAGCATGAATTTACTTTCATACTCTTCGCTATATCTCATTAATCCGCCGAATCCGCCCGGCATGCTTATTGAGTTGTCTTTTGCCATTCTTTAGATAAATAGGAAGGGTATTTAAGATTTTTGATTTATCTTTTTTGAGATT
>JBAZOZ010000036.1:0-5194 GCA_041648455.1 Candidatus Pacearchaeota archaeon
TAAAAGAAATTTTGTAACATACACATGCAGCAATGCTGGAACTACACAAAGTTCTTGTTCAAATTCACAGTCGACTAGATTAGTAGAAAGTTGTAATTATGGATGTAGCAATGGAGTTTGTAATAATCCGAATATTGTTTGCAGTTCTGATTCACAATGCAACGATAATAATCCTTTGACTTATGATCAGTGTATTAATCCGGGAACTGCGGCGAGTTCCTGCAGAAATACGGAAGTGAATTGTGCAAGTGATTTGGATTGCGGGTTCACAGGATTTTTAGGAGAGAATTATTGTTCTATTAATCTCGTTGTAAAAAACTATCAAACTTCTATCTGTTCTAATGCCGGAACATTGAATAGTTATTGTAGTCTTACACTTAATCAAAGAACAATTAACGAGTGCCAATATTCATGTTCTAATGGGGCTTGTATAAGATGTGACAGCGATTCAAATTGTGATGACAATAATTCGAATACTTTTGATAGATGTATAAATCCAAGAACCAGAGAAAGTTATTGCAGGAATGAAGAAATTGCAGATATTAATTTAAATTGTAGTGAAGAACAGAAATTTTCCATCTTATTAAACACCCTTAATTATCAATGGGAAGATGTTCATAATCCAATAGAATCTTGTCGGCAATGCGACCATTCAGATAGTTTGACAAAAAAAGTTTATATTCCTGAATGTATAAATAAGGTTGTTTTGAAAGATTACATTTTTAATGATGGGGGGGATGTTTTTGTTAATGGTGTTTCTTTAAGAGAAAACGCAGGAGTGAATACTGATTGCAATTATATGGCAGAAAATACACGATGTTCAACAGAACAAGAAGGAATTAGTTGCAGAAAAGTCGATGGAAATAGTGATGTAACTAGATTCATAAAAACTGGAGTTAATGAAATTAAAATTGAATATTGTGACAAATCAGGGCCCGCACATGTTGGTTTTGTGCATACTTATTTTACTGCGAATACTTAAGTTAATTAATCTTTATGCAACATAAATTAACAATAGATGTTATCTTAATGAATGAAAAATAATGGGAGATAGTTGTCCTTCTGGATGAATTGAAATGCAAAAGATAATTCTATCAAATTATTTTTCATCAATTTAAAGTAACAACAAAAAGTATATTTGTCGACGATAATAATGTTTAAATAGAGATTGGGTATGAAGTTTCTATGATTACTCAAAAGAGAATACAGATAACGATTGTTATTTTTATTGGATTAGCAATTATGAATATTTTATCTGTTTCAGCGATTACGGGAAGCATTGGAAATGCAAGAATGATTCTTTATCCCGAGGTAAATGGCTGGACAACTACAACAATTGAAAAAACAATTTTAGTTAAGAATACTAACAACGTCTCTGTAAATATTTCATTAAAAATGGATGAAAATTCAAGTAAATTTATAGAGATTATCGATAAAGAATTTGTATTAGAACCAAATACAGAAAAAAAAGCCCAGTTCATTATAAAAGTAAAAAAAGAAGGGAAATATGAAGGAAAGATAAATGTATTTTTCTCTCCAGTTGAAGGAAAAGAAGCCGGCGTTGTTCTGCCTTCTACAATAATTGTTGTTGCTAGTAAAGAGAGTAAATATAATGAAAAAGAAAATAATTCTGATGAAACTAACAATGCAAATGCTCCGATTACTGAAAATGCGACTGGAAGTTCGAAAATTAGTCCAGTGATTATAATCTCTTTTGTCAGCACATTAATTTTGTTGGGGGTTCTCGTTTTCTTAATTTATTTTCTTAAATCAAAAAAGAAAAAGATTGAGAAAAAAAGAAATGATAAAACAAAAAAAAGTGAAAATGAAAAAATAAAGAAAGAGGAGAAGAAATATGAGAACTAAATTATTAATCCTAATTTTTGCGAGTGTTTTATTAATGGGGGTTGTTAGCGCAACGGACATTGCCTATGTTTTAAAAAATCCATCAAATCCGAATGCGCAATTTGTTGAAGTTATGAACGAACTTAATTATAGTTATAATTTAATAGATGATTCTCAAATATCCTCGACTGATTTTTCCAGATATAAAATGATTTTAATAGGAAATGAAAATCTCGTAGGTGTTCCGGTAGATAGATATCCTTCCTTGATAGTTAATCCAGATTATTACAGCAGTTGGAGCAGATCTCGCGTAGCGATTACAAGCAATCAGCCATTAACAGCAATTAATAGAAATTCTACAAGCAGAATAACTAAGGGTGTTAGTCTTGAATTTCAGGTTTATACTCGTAGCGGAGTTTCAACCCCGATGTATCTTTTATCTGGTCCGAAACATAGTGGAGTTGTAAAGATTGTAACAACAGATGATCTCGCACAGTATGTTATAGCAACAAAGACAAATCCACGAGAAGTTTTCTTTGGAATCACAGAATCAGATTATTGGACAGAAGACAGCAAAAAATTATTTCGTAATTCTATTGGATGGCTAATCGAGGGCGAGGAAGTGAACAAGGCACCAGTTTTGAAACAAAATATTCCCACCTTAGAATGGAATACTGGAAGAATATTGCAGATAAATTTAAACGATTATTTTTCAGATCCAAATTTAGACAAATTAATTTATGGTGTTTATGCCACTTCAAATAATAGAAATATAAGTTTAACCATTAATGACAGTATTGTAAAATTCAGTTCAATTTTGGGCTGGGGCGGGGAAGATTGGATAGTATTTTACGCCAGCGACGGGAAACTTAGTACTGCAAGCAATAATGTAACTTTAAGAGTTATTGCAGAAGGATATCACCCAAATGTCCGGCTTTTATCTCCTGCAAATAACAGCCAGTTAACAGACAGAAATATTTTCTTTGAATTTTCAGTCAGAGATAATCTGGCTAATCTTTTGAAATGTGATTTATACATTGATAATATTTTAACTTCAAGTAAAAATGTTGTAAACTCTACAACAAATAACTTCACAAACAGCGTTGGAGATGGAGAACATTTATGGAACGTCGAATGTTTCAATGGAATCAATCAAGCATTTGCTCCATCTAATTTTGTCTTCGATGTGAATGCACCTGATGCACCAATAATACAAAATATCGGAACTAAAACAATAATAGAAAATGAAACACTGAGATTTATTATAACTGCTACAGACCCCGACGGAAATAGCATAAATTTAAGCGCGAGCGAGTTGCCTAATGGAGCAACATTCACAGATAATAAAAATGGAACCGGATTATTTTTATGGACTCCTAATCTGGAACAAGCAGGAAGTTATAGCGTTACATTTGAAGCAATAGACACAACTAGAAAAATTGACAGAAAAACAGCCAGCATTATAGTAACAGATTTAATACTTCCTCCAACATTTGAGGACGCTGATACGTGTTCTGTTGTTGATAGTAATATTGTTGTAACTATTAGCAAACCAAGAAATGGCGAAGATTTTGAAATTGGAGAAGAAATTAAAATTAGAACAGAAATAAAAAACAATGAAAATGAAGATGTCAAGTTAGATGTGAAAGCGTATTTGTATGATTTGAGTGATGATAAAGTTATCGAAGAAGATAAGGATAACGTGAAAGTTAAGAAAGGAGAAAATGAAAGAGTTGATTCCACAATAACCGTTCCAGATGATGTTGATACCGACGATAGTTTCGCTATTTATGTTATAGCATTCAAAAAGAAAAATGAATTTTGCAATTCAAATTTTGCAGAGGTTCAAATAGATAAACCAGATGAAAAAGTAATTGTAAAAGATTTTGAAATTAGTCCTGAGGAAGTTAGAGGAGATGAAAAAGTTTCGTTCGAAGTGGAAGTTGAAAATATAGGTAAAGATGATTTGGAGGATATATATGTTGAGATAAAAAATGGTGAATTAGGATTGAATTTGAAATCAAGTGAATTTGATTTAGATGAAGACGACAAAGAAACAATAGAACTTGATTTTGTTGTTCCTCAAAATGCAACCGAACAAACTTACGAAATAATTGCAAGAGTTGTTTACGACGGAGAATCAGATGAAAAAACTGGAGAGTTAATTATTCTCGGAAATAGAAATGTTGCTGCTCAATCTATTCAATCACAAGGAGAAGTCAGTACTGGAAATATTATTAATTTAGGGACGCCGATTAATTTAGAAAATCGTCCAATTGTATTGAAAAAAGAAAATAAAGTAAAAGTCAGTTCAGAAAATATTATTGTTAAAGAAGAAACTACAGAAATAAAAGTTCATCTCTCTGCTGAAGAAGAAAAAGTTAGCGAGAGAAAAATTGAGAAAGTTTCCAACGGCGGAGGCGAAATGTTTTTGCTTATATTCACTAATCTTGGCGTAAATGCTGTTTTAATCTTGGGAATTATTGTTATTGTAATATTAATAGCAATCGTTGGTTTAGTAAAACGTCGATGAGATTAGTACATATCAGTAGTAAAATAACCTGTCTTCTCGACGATAATAATGTTTTTAAAGTGTTATTACACAAAAGGGATTATGAATAATTCAAATCATCATCAAAAGAAAGTAATAACAAACATAATTCTTGGACTAATTACGATGATTTTTTTTGTGTCTGTAATCGGTTCGTTTATTAATTCAGATATTGACAAAGAATTAATTTGCACTGGAGACGCACAGGATTTTTCCATTTTATTGAATACACCTAATTATCAGTGGGAAGATGTTCATAATCCTATAGAATCCTGTCAGCAATGCGACCATTCGGATTCTTTAACTCTTAATTTAGTTGTTCCGGATTGTAATGCAAAAGTTATACTGAAAAATTTTATATTCAATGATGGCGGGGATGTTTTTGTTAATGGTGTTTCTTTAAGAGAAAACACAGGAATGAATACTGATTGCAATTATATGGCAGAAAATACACGATGCTCAACAGAACAAGAAGGAATTAGTTGCAGAAAAGTTGATGGAGATATTGATATCAGCAGATTTGTTGAAGTTGGAGAAAATGAAATTAAAGTTGAATATTGTGACAAATCAGGGCCTGCGGCAGTTGGCTTCGTGCATACTTATTTTGAATTAACTTGCCAGAATCCCGATTTATGCGATGTAGAATGCACACAAAATTCTCAATGCGGTGATAATAATCCTTTGACATATGACCAGTGTTTGAATCCCGGAACTACCGCAAGTTCTTGCAGACACACTCCAATAAATTGTGCTTCCAATTCGGATTGCGGGTTTACTGGATTTGTTGGGAATGAATTT
>JBAZOZ010000037.1:0-4516 GCA_041648455.1 Candidatus Pacearchaeota archaeon
TCCTATTCCCTCTTCGAACGGCTCTTTTTTATTTTCTACTTCCAAACTAACCTGCCCTTTTGTGCTAAGCTGAGAAAAATTTCTTGAAAAAATATCATTCAATTCAGTGAGAGTTTTCATAAAAGTCTTTTTCTTTTTAATATCTATTTCATGTATAATTTTCATAATTCCTTCTTTTTCTTTGGAAATTGTATCTACTTTTTCTTGAATTGAATCATATTCTTTTTTAATTTCATCGTAAACTTCCAACGATCTTAAATTTACAGTTCCTATTTTTGAAAGGATTTCTTTTGCAGTTTCAAGTTTTTCCAAAAGTGATTCTTTATTTGCTCTTATTAACTCTACATTTGGAAACTCGAGCATTTCTATTTCAAAATTTTCAACTTCAGCGTCGTGCCTTGCTTTTTCTATTTTCAAATTATTTGTAGTCTGTTCAATATTATAAACAATATTTTGTTTTCTTGACAACTCCAATTCATTTTCTCTTATTTTTCCCTGAATAGAATTTCTTTCTGAAATTAATTTTTGGAATTGCCTGCTTAGTTCCTCTTCTTTTTCTTTTTTTTCCTCTAAGAGCTCTTCTTTTTCTTCGATTTCTTTTTTTAATTCCAAGAATTCGTCATCAATATCTTCCTGCTCCCTGGAAAGTTGTTTCAAAGTTATTTTTGCCCGTTCAAACTCCCTCTGTTTGAAAGAAATTTCTGAATTTACATTTTCTTTCGTCCGCAATGAAATTTCCTGAATCTCCATTCCTAATGTTTCATATTTCTGCTCTATATTTGAATTTTCGTCAAAATTGGCTTCAAGATTTTTTCTCTTTTTCTCGAGTTCAGAAATTTCCTGCTTTGTTTTTTCTATTTTTTCTATGAGAGTTTTAATTTGATTTTTCTTTTCATTAATGTTTGAAAGAGAAATTAAATCGGATTCTCGTTTAGAAATTTCGTGATTTATTTGTTCAATATCTTGTTTAATAATTTCCCTGTTCCTATAAATTTCGTTCAGATGCTTTTCCGACAATTCTATCTGTTTTTTTAACTCGTCTATTTTTGGAATTACTTCACTTTTTATAGAAGAAATATGCTGTTTTGTTATATTGCTTTTGCAAAGAGGGCAAATATCAATTTTAGATATTTTTTCAATTAATTTGTTTTGTTTGTCTATTTCATATTCATTTGTGTGGATAGTTTTTTCCAGTTCAATTTCTTTTTTATTGATTTCCTCGAGAAGATTTGTCTTTGCTGTGTAAGAATGCCTTAAATTTTCTAACTTTTGATTATCTGTTTTAGAGTCAAAAATATTCAAGGAAATAGAATCTATCTGCCTTAAAACAAAATCGGATTCGCTTTTATAATTTTGAAAGATAGAATTTTTATCCTGTATTCTCTCACGAAGAGATTTCAATTCTGTTTTTGTCGTATAAAATTTTTTTCTCTGTTCTTCTATTTTTTCAAGCTCCTTTCTCTTTCCAGATATTTCTTTTTCTTTTTTCGCTATCGTCGGTGATTCTTTTTGCAAATCTTTTATAGAAATTTCGCTATCTTTTATTGTCCCTTCGAACTCTTGCTTTTTCTTTGAAATCTCATAAAGTTTTCTCTCGTAGTTTTCAAATTTTACATTCATTCCAGCAAGTTCTGCTCTTAAATTTGCTATTTCTTGATTAAGTTTTTCCTGCTCCAAGCCAGTTGATTTTTGAATTGTTGAATTTATATTGTTAATTTGAGATTCTAAATTTTGAATTGTTGTTTGAATCGTAATAATTATTTTTTTTGTCTTTTCTATTTCTTTATTTTGCTTTTCTATTTCTGAATTTATAATTTCTGCTTCTTTTTTCTTCCTCATCAAGTCTTGATTTATTATGCTTGCTTTAAATTTTTTTACATCACTCTCTAATTTTTTAAATTTTAATGCTTGCTGTCTTTCTTTTTCCAAATTATTTAGATACGCGTTTCTTTCTCTTAAAATTGCAGAAACTTCTTTTAATTTTTCTTCTGTTCTTTCAAGTTCCTTAAGTGATTTTTGTTTTCTTGATTCATAAATTGAAATTCCTGAAACTTCTTCAATTATCTTTCTTCTATCTTCGGTGTGCATTCTAACTAAATTTTGAATTTCACCCTGGAGAATTATATTAAACCCATTCGGGTCAATTCCGCCTTGGGCCAAAAGAAATAAAACTTCTTGTCTGGTTTTTGTTTCATTATTTATTCTGTAAATACTTTGCCCGTTTCTTCTGACAATTCTTCTTATTGAAATTTCATTATTATCGATTGAAAAAGTTTTATCTGAATTATCAAATACTATTTCTACGGACGCTTCTTTTGCCGGCGCTGCCACTTTTGTTCCTAAGAAAATTAAATTTCCTGCTCTTGCTGCACGCATGGATTTTATAGAAAGTCTTCCCAGGACAAAACATAATGCATCGGAGACATTTGATTTTCCAGAACCATTCGGACCGAGGATTACATTAATTCCTGGCGTAAATGGAATCTCCGTCTTTCTTACAAAACTTTTGAAACCATACATCACCAATTTTTTTATGTATGTCATAAATAAAGAAAAGAAAATATGTTCTTAAAGATTTCTTTGAAAAATTTAAAACCAAAAAATCAAAGATAATTTCTAACTTTAAAGTAGTCAATCAAATTTATATGCGTATTTTATGTTGTCTTTTAAGCTGGCAAGGACATTTCGGTTGTCCTGAAAAGGATGTTATTGTAAAAGCCTCTGTCATGTATTCGCTATTAATGTGAAGACTGGACTATAACTCTTCATACGAAACCTATGCATGTTAAGCTTTTTTATAAAACGAAGAAGATAACCTTTAAAATGAATCGATAGGTTAAGACTGATTTCGATATTGCATTTGAGGCACTTTCTTCACCGAGTCCAGATGTCCAGCGCATAATTAGATGGGAAAGAAGATTGTAAAGAGGATTTTGAAAAAGAAAAAAAGCAGAGGTTCAAGTAAGAAATCTAAAGAATCGAAAGTTAAAAAATTAATTAAGCTTGCTAAATCTGGAAAGTTAAAATCTAAAAAGAAGAGAAGATAAACAAATATTGTTGGTTAATCTAAAATATATTGTGTAAAATAATTAAGCATGTCTCTTAAAATTATTGCATGGTCATGATGTTCTTTTCTAGCTGCTAGATCTAATTGATTTTTAATTTCTTTTCTAACAATCTTTTTTTCTTCAAACTTCTTTTGCGCCAAAATATCTGCAATCATTTCCAATTGATTTGGAGTATCAGGAAGTTTCTTCGAAAAGACAAACGCATTCATATACAAAAAACCAAGTCTTTCTATTCATGCTTGTTCTAAATATTTGCGAGAATGATGAATCAATTCTACCATAACATTTCATAAAATTAAGAGTATAAAAATTTAATTATATTGGATAACCAATTGTCAATCGTTTCTAATTAAATTCGCTTAAAACTTTTTGTTCTTTTTTCGAAATCGCATTCTTCCAAGTTATCCAAGTTTTTCTGAAAATTCCGTCGTCGTTGTATTTT
Organism: Candidatus Pacearchaeota archaeon; assembly: GCA_041648455.1. Taxonomy (GTDB): domain Archaea; phylum Nanobdellota; class Nanobdellia; order Pacearchaeales; family GW2011-AR1; genus JBAZOZ01. The sequence continues at coordinate 3,511 of JBAZOZ010000037.1, forward strand.
TCCAGATATTTCTCCAAGAATTTGCATGTTTCTGGATCCGAACAATATCCCGTCCCCATTTCGTCTCCATATTTTTCTCTAAGCGTTGACATTTCTTTTTCTCTCGTGCTTTTTGCCAAGATTGATGCTGCTGAAACTGAAACATGATTTACATCTGCTTTGTGCTCGCATGAAATTTCTAAATTTGATAAATTTTCTATTTTTGTTTTAAGAAAATCTTTCCATTTCGTTGTATTTGGCGACGGGCAGTCAAGAACAACATTTATTTTTTTGTATCCCTTATTTATTTTATTTATTATGCTCGCACATGCAATTGCTTCAAGTTCATTTAATTTTATTCTGTCTGAACCACCACCATCAATTTCTCTCGGATGAATTATAATAACTTCAAATGTTTCTGCTTTTTCTTTTATTATTTCTGCAAGATGTTCTCTTCTTTTTGCGGTTAGTTGTTTGCTATCCTTTACCCCTAATTTTTTGAACTCCTTTTCAGTTTCGTCGTCAATTAAACATCCAGCGAGAACCATCGGGCCGATTACCGGGCCTCTACCAGCGTCATCTATTCCTAATTTTAGCATAAAGTTTGAAGATACAGAAGGTTTATAAGTATTTTTGTATGAGAGAATATTAGCGGGATGGAGTAGCCTGGAGTGCTCGCGAGGCCCATAATTAAAAAGAACCCGCTGGTTCTTTTTAGAAATCTCCTCGAAACACTGAACGGCGTTTTCTAAATGCCTCCGGTGAAAACGCATAAGAAACAAAAATGGGAAACCTCGAGATCGGTGGTTCAAATCCACCTCCCGCTATTTTAGAAATGGAAGAAGAATTACAAAAAGAACTGATTTCTTTATTTAAAAAATATCAAGAGATAATTAATAGAAATTCGGAAGAACTTAAAAAAGTAATGATTGAAAATACAAATAAATTAAAAAAGATAATTATAAAAATTGGATGGCCATCGGCAGAGATTGTTGGAGAAAAAGGGGAATTGGCAGCCTGGCTTATT
>JBAZOZ010000038.1:0-3842 GCA_041648455.1 Candidatus Pacearchaeota archaeon
ATTCTTCCACATTTTGGATGGGTGTATTGGGATTATAAAAAGCACTAGTTTGGCCAGTATTTCTTATATATGAATTATTAAAATATTTAGCAATGTAATTAAAATTTGCTACCCCCTAAACAACCCCCCATAACTTCCAATAACCGATTGCTTGACTTCTGGATGTTTTTTTTCTAAGTCATCAATAAATAAACTCAATTTATCCCGCTTATCTTTGAATCTTTTAAACTTCAACTTTTTAAGTTTTGCATAAAGCAAAACTTCCTTGTCTAAGAATAAATAAAGTGGCTTAATAATTATATTTCCTCCAATATATTCAACAGGCCCCTGCCTTAATTTACTCACATCTCCTTTAATTAAAATATGAATTATTTCATCAGCCTCGCTGTCTGTTGTAGAAGAAATTGCAATTTTATCACCTTTGGTTTCTGTAATTTTAACAATCTCAACAATTCCCCTTTCAGAATATATTTTTAATAAATCATCCAAAACAGCATCTCTAAAATACTTATTATTTTTAAATTGTATAATATCTCCTCTCTGAATCATATTAAATTTTCTAATCGTATAAAGAAATTTTTTCTGAAACCATCTTATGAAACACGCATTACAAATTTTTCTTTTATTTGTAAATTCATAAACAGGATTTATTTCACATTGCTTGCACATTTTAATATTAAGAAAGGGTATTTTATAAAAATTTGTCTCATGCATAGTATTCGATATTGATAAGATGATTAATAAAAATCTAATTGAATATAAATTTATTGCCTTAACAATCTTTTAGACGGAGAAACTTGACAAAGTCAGTTTTGTAGTCAAATTAAATTCTCGCGAAGCGAGCAATCTTTAAAACAAAAATTATTTATTTTTAGACTTAGAAATCTTTTCTTTAACTTTAGAAACTTCTTCTTCCACTATTTCCTTAATTTCTTTCTTGGAAGTTTCCTCATCACCGCCTTCAAAGAAACCCCAAAAACGAAATGCAATTCCAATTGAGATTAAAATAAGTCCGATAATAAAAACAACCCAGAAAACTAGTTTTACCTTTGAAAAAAGAACGTCCGCAAAATTAAAACTAGAAACAAGCCAGTTTAAAGCCAAAAGAGGAAGAGAAGAAATAATCATTAATGTTCCAACATTAACAAATATGCTTCTTTTTTTCTCAATCAATAAAAACATAATACCAATTAAAATCAAAGATGCAAACAAATCATAATAAAACCATTGATTCCAATAATTTTTTGCGTGTTGAGAAACATAAACAAAAGGAGCAACACTCTCGAGAGGGCAATCAAACAAATTGCATTGATACTCTTTATAATAATTGGTTTCTATATATTTTCCTATAACAAAATTCACAACAGAATCCTGTCCCTGAGCGACGACATCGCACGGAATAGAAACAGAACCTAAATTATATAAATTAGAATTCAAAACATATTCTTGATTGCTCTGGCAGTATATTTGCATACTAGAAATTTCTTGATTAAAATTAATATTAGTATTTTTTTTAATAGAATCCGTAAGTCCAACCTTAGCATTTTCATAACTCAAAGACATACCCATTGTCAATAAGATATTCCCAATAATCAATGAAACTAAAAGTAAAAGTCCTGCAAAAAATAACAATCCCCCTCTTATCATGCCCATAAAAGAAAAAAGAAAATATACTTTTTAAAACTTACATCCTCTTTAATATCTCAATTCTCTTATTTATGCTTGGATGCGTCGAGAATAATTCTTGCGGCGAAGCAAACATCAGCGAAGCAACAGCCTTCGGAACTTTCTTATCTGGCTTGTCATTTTCATTTTTAATTTTTTCCAAAGCTCCGATTAATCCTTTTGGATATCTTGTAAATTTAACAGCGTTAGCATCAGCAACATATTCTCTTTTTCTAGAAATTGCCAATTGAACTATTTGCGTCAGTATTGGAGCAGCAATAGCCAGAATTATTCCAACAATTAGAAGTATTGCGTTTCCTTTATTATCATCAGAATTTTTAAACCACAAACTTCTCAAAAATATTTCCGAGACAATTGCAACCATTCCAACCATCACAGCGACGAGAGTCATAAATCTAACATCATAATTTGCAACGTGACTCATTTCATGCGCAAGAACGCCCTCCAATTCATATTTATCCAACTTATTCAAAGCACCAGTTGTAACGCACACAACGGCAGTTTTTGGATTCCTGCCAGTCGCAAAAGCGTTTACTTGTTCCGATTGCATAACATATAATTTCGGCATCGGCAAACCAGAAGCAATTGTCAAACTCTCGATACTGCGATAAAATTGGGAATGTTCTTGTCTCGACGCCGGTTTCGCTCCCACAGAAGCAACCGCTATTTTATCAGAAAAATAATAACTTACCCAAATATAAATCAAAGAGATAACTATCGAAATAATCATAATAACAAAAAAAACACTCGCGTCATAAAAAAGAGAGATAATATAACCCAAAGCAAGAAAAAATAAAAATATAACTACAATTAATAAAAATGATTTCATTTTATTGCTTGCAATTTGGTCTCTAAAATCAATTCTTGTCTGAGCTACCATATTAGTTAAAAAAGAATATTATTTATAAACTCTATCTTCTAAAATTTCTTTCCAGATATTTTTCGAATTTTTGAATTTGATGCTCTTCTGAATATTCTTTAGCTTCCTGCATAAATTTCTCATCACCAGTAAAATCTTTGTCAATATCATTTTTAGAAACATACTTCTTCATATGCTCATCAAATCTGTTTAATTTATACAAATAATCTCGTGTTAAAAAGACACCAACAAAAGAAATGCCTAAACAAGAAGCCTCAAGAAGATTGAATTCCTTTCTTAAAATACTCGTCAAAACACTCCCAACAACTCCGCAATCAGAAATAACACTGACAACCGTCATCTTCGGCATCCTATGAAAAGCTTTCTTAACGTTGTCCTTATACCATTCAAACATAAAAACACACCAAAATGAATGTTTAAAAATCTTGCTTCTACAATGACGTGTCTAATAATTTATTGAAAATTGTTTAATGGGATTGTGAGTATCTGGGGTGGGTGGTCGGGGAAGTTGGATGGAGGGACAACAACAATAAATCACACAATCCTTGTGTCAAAAATTACTATCAGACGCAAATCCTACAAATCTTAAAAATTATTTTTACATTCATCAAACTCGCGCTCCAATCCATTCTCCAAACAATAAATTCTCGCCAATTTTTTAGTCCCTCGATTTTTCAAAATATCTTGCGTTAATCCATATTTTTTAATTGTCTCCCCAACTTTATCATAATTGGCTCTTTTTATTCCGCTTGAAATAATCGAAAAAAGTGAAGCCGCGCAACAAAATCCGATTTCTGTGTAATCTAATTTATTCAAAATCTTGTCGTCAAATAAAACATTTCCAATCCGACATCCAATAAGAATTCCTGCAGAAACATAAGTTAAAATTTCAAGAGAATTAAGACGAAGATATTCAGTTAAGCTCATGATAATCTAGAAATTTAATTATTTTTAATTCTATCTTTTTCTAATTTTTCCAACAATCCAGCCGATGAGAGCTCCAATGAAGATATAAATAATTAATGAAAAAAATATTGCAATTAATAAATTTCTATTGCAACTGAAAAAACTTTCGTAACCAATTATACTACATATGACCATTTCTGCTTGACCAAAAAATAATAAAAAGATTAATGTTCCGGGAATAGAAAAAATAACTATCAGGGTATCAAAAAATGTAGTAATTAAAGAGGCAGTTTTATTAATAGGTGCAATAAAACCCATTAAAAAAAGAAAGATAATTAAAATAATATATGTTAATCCAAAAATTGTCCCC
>JBAZOZ010000039.1:0-3358 GCA_041648455.1 Candidatus Pacearchaeota archaeon
ATTTAATATAATCACTGCAATAATATATTACTTAGTTGGCAGAAATAATCAGAATGATTTATTTAGAAAAAATGGAACAAACAAAAGAAGATAAATTGGATGAAATAAAGAATTGTATAAATCAAAAAGATAGTTTATACTACATACATAAAAAGGACGCAGAGGCTTTTGAAAGAGAAAGCAAGGCAGAAGGAAAGGGCACAATACCCATAATGACTTATGGAGATTATATAATTTACCTAAAGGCAGAAGATTCAGCTCTTCCAAAGATTGCTTTGTCTAAATTTAATTATACTTCGGGAACATTTGAGAAAAAATGGGGACCGGATCATAAAACAATTGTTCTTACACCAAACCACTCAAGTATTCGTAAAGTTGAGATTGAAATTCAGGGAATAGACATTCATAATATGAAATTATTGCCAGATAAAACTGGTGATGTTATTGAAGATACAGCAAGGATAAAAATAACAAGACATTATAGGTTTGCTGAAGGAGATTCTGAAAATAAAGATGATTCTATTTCGGCATCTCCCGGTGAAACTGATGCGAGATAAATTTTAAAAAAGTAATTTATAAAATAAATGAAACATTATCATTATATTCAGGAAAATAGTCCTACATCAAAAAGAAGGGCCCTGGTGCTTTCTATTATTGTATTAATACTATTTTTATTTTTAGCTATTTTTTTCTATAAATTCTGGTATCATATTATTCAAACAACCCCTATTTTGCATAAAGTAATAATTTATCTTAGGTATAATTTCGTAAATATAACACCAATGGGCCTATTCTATGAACATTTTATAGGTGGGATATTTTTCGTGCCTTCTGCAGATGAATTAGTATTTTATTATGGATTGTTAAATGGAAATCCTATTTTTCTTTCATTTGTTGCCGCATTAACAGGGTATATGTTAGCACAAATATTAAATTACCTCATTGGTTTCAAAATAAGCAGTTTTATGTTACATCTTGTTTCAAAGAAAAAGGTGTATAAAACTAAGAGATGGATAAACAAATATGGGGTTTATGGTATATTTGTCTTTAATGTAATCCCCATTCTTCCTGCACCATTATTGATATTTGCACTTGGAGTAACCAAATATAATTTTAAGAGGCTATTCATAATAACTGTCACAGCCAAGATTTTGGAATATTTAATTTTGATTGGCATCTTTTTATTATTTTCCGCATGATTTTTATACTCCCCTATCTTTAAAATACAATGAGAGAACCACATAGTATACTAAAAACTGAACGAGCTTTGCACAAAACAGTTAATTTAAAAAAATTAATAGGAAAAATAGTTCTTTCTAAAGGAGGAAAAATAATAGGAAGAATATTGGAGATAAGAATAAGTCCAATAAATCTTGACCTGGAGGGGATTCTTGTAAGGGGAAACATTATTAAAAAATCAATGTATATAGGAAGAAGTTACTTTTCGCGTTTATCACACGAATCTGTAATTCTAAATATAGAAGTTTCTGTTTTAATTAAAAATAAACAAGTAATAGATTCAAAAGGAAAAATATTAGGAAGAGTTAAAGAAGTTGTAAGGAAAGGAACAAGAAATGATTTAAAGGGTGTATATGTTCGCTCATTGTTCAGTAGGAAATTTTTTATTCCAGAATCGGAAATCGAGTATGTAAATAAATCATTAGTATTAAAACCCAAGTATAATGCAACAAAAAAGTATTTCTGGCAAAGAAATAAGTAAAGCAATAACATCAGAAGATATATTGGGAAAAGAGGTTATCGATGCTGAGGGAGCTTTTATTGGAGTTGCAGAAAAGGTATTTATTGACCCGAAATTTATGGATTTTATTGGAATATCTATTGATAAGGGGATTATTAGAAGCGGATTAACTATTGGGAAAAGTTATATTGATAGGATAGCTGATCATGCAATCTTCCTAAAAATAAGAGTTGTTTATGATATAAAAGGAAAGCTTGTTTTTGACAAAGATGGGAAAAAAGTTGGAACAGTTTCTTCTATAGACCTTTGTGGGGGGAAAAACAAGATAAAAAATATTTATGTTAAATCCAATTTTCATTTATTTTCCTTTAAGAAAGAGATAATAATTCCGAAAGAGTACATAAAAAATATTGGAGATAATGTTATCCTGAATGTAACAATAAATAATTTGACTAAAAAATAAGTTTCCTATTGAAACACTGAATGCATCTTATGCCTAAAAGAAAATGTTCCAATGTGCCGTTATTGCTTTTCTATTATTTTAAGAGAGTTAAATTTCACTGAAGAGATAATTGAAAATTTTGGATATAATTCTATGTATGAAGAAAATTCTTTAGAAAGAGAGAGCAGACTTAAAATTGAAGTGATTTTTTAATAACCTTATTTTAAGGTAAAGAGGAGTAGTTAAGTGCTCCCTGATTTCTTTCATTACTAAAAAATAACAAACAGAGTTCAAATTCCTTTCTCGTCGGTAAATTCTTAGTAGTTAAGTGCTCCCCAAATTGTTGTCGTCGGTGAGTAAATGATGCCCCCACGAAGATGTTTAACTAAGCTTCAAACTCGCATTCCCTAAACTCTTCCTTCTTGTCAATCTCTAAAATTCGTTTAAGCTTGCCTGCTCTTTTTGAAAGAACTCTAATCTTTTCGTAATCTTTCTCTCCTTCTGGGGCAATTATATTCTTAATATCAAAACTATGTTTCGCAATACATTTCTTTGCATTTTCAGGAACATCTGGGAAAAAATTTTCTTTAATCTTGCTCCAATATTTTAAATCCGCCTTTAAGACACAAAATTTGTCGTCGGCTTTCCCTTCGCTTTTTCCTGGCTTTGGAAGTTTTTTCTTGCACTTGAATTCAATTCCATCTGCTTTTGCATCAAGCAAGAAGTAATATGTTTTATCCTTTAGTTCTTTAATAATTTTACTTTCAATTTCATTAATATTATTTACGTACATCCCTGCTTTTTTTGTTTCTAATGTCTCTTTATTTTTACTTGCAAAAAATTCTTTAAGACCATTTTTGCTTAAAATGAGCCCAGTGAATTTGGCATCGCTGATTTCAGCAATCAACTCTACGAAATCACTTACATATTCAAATGTCGAGGAGATTTTAATTTCCTTTCCTTTTTGAAATTTTATAATCGCTCTATTTTTATAAATTCCCTTTCCAAATCTTACAAATTGCCTATGAACAGAATCATCAATTTTATTATTAAATATCTTTTTTATAAAGTTCATAATTAGTATTCTCTAATTTTGCTTATAAATTTTTCTCTTAAGTATATTTGAGCAAAACCATCTCAATTATTTAAAATTCAAAATACGAAGATTTTTAAATTTTAATTACATCTTCTTAACGTAAAATGGAAGACGAACTTTT
>JBAZOZ010000040.1:0-3237 GCA_041648455.1 Candidatus Pacearchaeota archaeon
GCTGCCGGCCTGAGTCGCGGCCGACGCCTTTCCGATCCGCCCGACGCGGCCTAAGTCTGGGCCATGGCTGAATCCGTGGACAGCAAGACAGGACTGGCCGGCGTGGCCGCGGCGGCGAAGCAGGCGCCGGGCCGCGGCTTGCCCCCGGTGCACCTGTGGCATCCGGCCCATTGCGGCGAGATCGATATCGTCATCCGGCGCGACGGCCTGTGGATGCACGAGGGCTCGCCCATCGGCCGCGCGGAGCTGGTGCGGCTGTTCTCGACCGTCCTGCGCAAGGATGACGACGGCTATGTGCTGGTCACGCCGGGCGAGAAGCTGTCGATCCGGGTCGAGGACCTGCCGTTCCGCGCGGTGAGCGTGGCGCGCCGCGGCGAGGCGCTGGTCTTCACCACCGATGTCGGGGACGAGACCGAGGCGGGGCCCGAGCATGCGATCCGGGTGGAGACCGACACGGCCACCGGCGAGCCGTCGCCGTCCGTGCATGTCCGCGCCGGTCTGTGGGCCCGGATCGCCCGCCCGGTCTTCTACGAACTGGTCGAGATGGCCACGGTCGCGGAGGGGCGGCTGACGGTGGGGTCGAACGGTGCGGTCTTTCCGCTGGGACCGGTCGGGGCGGGGGTGGAATGAGCCTGGCCACCCTGCGCAGGCGTCTGGTCGAGCAGCTGGAGCCGGCCGCGACCTGGACCCCGGACCGCCTTCCGGCGCGATCGGACTTCGATCTGAATCCCGGCGCGGCGCGGCCCGACCGCGTCCTGAGGCCCGCGGCGGTTCTGATCCCGGTCATCGCGAATCCGACCGGGGCGACGGTGCTGATGACCCGACGGTCCGACAGCCTGGCCAGCCATACCGGCCAGATCGCCTTTCCCGGCGGACGGCTCGATCCCGGCGAGACGGCGGTCGAGGCCGCCCTGCGGGAAGCCTTCGAGGAGGTGGCGCTGGACCCGGCCCTGGTCGAGGTGCTGGGCGTCGGCGACGCCTATGAGACCGGCACCGGCTTCCTGGTGACGCCGGTGGTCGGCTGGCTGACGGAGACGCCCGCGACCCGGGCGGCGCCCGAGGAGGTGGCCGAGGTGTTCGAGGCCCCCTGGGACTTCCTGATGGACCCGGCCAATCACCGTCGGGACTCCTATGATCGGGAAGGCGAGCCGCGGCGCTGGTTCTGGGCCATGACCCATGAGGAGCGGTACATCTGGGGCGTGACGGCGGGGATCGTGCGCGCCTTGCGGGCCCGCCTGTACGGGGAGGAACCGGAGGCCGACCAGGCGGCGGCGGAGGACGCGGCGTGACCCTGCGTCTCGACGACCAGCCCTGGCTGACCGCGCCGGCGACCCGGGCGGTGATGGCCGCGCTTGAGGCGGCCGGCGGGCCCGGTTGCGCCCGCTTCGTCGGCGGCTGCGTCCGCAACGCCCTGATCGGGGCGCCCGTCGCGGACGTCGACATCGCCACCACCCTGAAGCCCGAGGAGAGCGATCGCGCGATCCGGGCCGCCGGACTCAAGTCCGTGCCCACCGGCATGGCCCATGGCACGGTCACGGCGGTGTCCGGCCGGGAGCCTTTCGAGATCACCACCCTGCGCCGGGACGTCTCGACCGACGGCCGCAACGCCACCGTGGCCTTCACGGATGACTGGGCCGAGGACGCCGCGCGCCGGGATTTCCGTCTCAACGCCCTCTATGCCGACGCAGAGGGCCGGGTTTTCGATCCGACCGGCGAAGGCCTGGCGGACGCCGCCGCCGGCCGGATCGTCTTCGTCGGCGATCCGGAAACGCGCATCCGCGAGGATTATCTGCGCATCCTCCGCTTTTTCCGCTTCTTCGCCTGGTACGGCCGCGGTGAACCCGATGCGGCGGCGCTGGAGGCTTGCCGCGCGCTCGCTCCGGGCATGGCGCGCCTGTCCGCCGAGCGGGTGTCCAAGGAGCTGATGACCCTGCTGGCGGCGCCCGACCCGCGTCTCGCCGTGGCGGCCATGGCCGGGGCCGGTGTGCTGGCGCAGGTCCTCCCGGAAGCGAACCCGGGCCGGCTGTTCGAGGCGGCGGTCGAACAGAGCGCCGATCCCGTGATCCGCCTGATGACCCTGTTTCCGGCCGACGAAGGTCTGGTGAGGGAGGCCTCGACCCGGCTCCGGCTTTCGAACGCCACGCGCGACCGGCTGGCCGCCGCGGCCTGCGCCGACCCCGCCGTCCGTCTGGCGATGAGCGACCCCGAGGCGCGGGCGGCGGCCTATCGCCATGGTCCCCGGGCGGTGGCCGACGCCGTGCATCGCCGCTGGGCGGAGGCCCCGGCCGGGGCCGATGAGGCGCGACGCCTGCTGACGCTGATCAAGGACTGGCGGCGGCCCGCCATGCCGGTCGGCGGTCGCGAACTGGCGCGGCTGGGGATCGAGCCGGGTCCCGAGACCGGCCGTCTTCTGAAGGCGTTCGAGGCCGGCTGGATCGCCGACGATTTTCCGACCGAGGGCCACGCCGAGCGGCTGGCGGCCCTGGTCAGTCCGCGGCGCGGGTGATCTCGGTCACCACCGGGCGATGGTCCGAGCCGGTCGGGCGCCCCAGGCGGCGACTGACGAAGCCGAGGTCCGGCGAGGCGTAGACCTGGTCGATGGTCATACCCAGGGCTGATGGCAGGTCGCTGGGCCAGGTGCCGGGGAAGCCCGGCGCCGGCCGCAGGCCGATGTCCCGCCGGACCTGCCGGCCGATGCGGGCGCTGGAGACGCTGTTGAAATCCCCGGCGACGACGACCGGGCCGTCCAGCCCCTCGACGACGGCGTCCAGCGCCATGGTCTGGCTGATCTGGCCCCAGGAATGCTGGAACGGCCACGGCCGGGTCAGGTGCACGCCGACCACATTGAGGGGCCCGAGCGGGGTCCGCACCGTCGCCGCCACGGCGTGCAGGCCGTCGGGCGGGTCGGCGTGCACGGTCAGCGGCCAGCGCGAGGCGATCACCGACCGCGAGGGGCCGCGGGTCTGGTCCAGCCGCATCGAGGCGGCGCGGTGCGGATAGCCGGCGAGCAGTTCGTCGACATTCAGCGCCGGATCGCTGGCCAGTTCGATCAGCACGACGATGTCGGCGTCGGCGGCCTCGATCGACTGCCGGATCCGGGCCGTGTCGTTGTTCAGATAATAGAGATTGGCCGAATAGAGCCGGACGATGGGGGCGTCCGGATCCGGGGTCGTGCTCGCGGGAAACCACTGCGGCCAGACCGCGATCGCCAGCAGTCCGACGACCGCAAGCCCGGCG
>JBAZOZ010000041.1:0-3229 GCA_041648455.1 Candidatus Pacearchaeota archaeon
TATAGATATTTCAAAAGATTTAAAAGGACTATATTGTCTGGATATATACATTAAAATATACATAACGAAAATAAATCTTATTCAAATAAAAAATGAAAACGGGAAATTTTCAATCATGTCAAAAATCCTCACAAACAGGAATTTCTGAGCACCATCCAAATTTCACAATTTGGAGGTTTAAACATTCACGCGATACTGCGTCACAGTACCATGTTCAAATAAAATGAAAGACAACTTTGACATCTTTTTCAGGAGAAAGCCAGCGTTGATGTTGGTATCTTTGAAAAAGAATACGAGGATGAGGTATGGTAGTATTCTTGCAAAAGAAGTTGACTGCACTTACAGCCACGCTGTAAAGATTTTGCAAACATTAGAAGAACTTAGTTTAGTTGTGTTTGAAAAGAGGGGGCGAATAAAGGTGATACAACTGACTAAGAAAGGAAAAGAAGTTGCAGATGCGATTGAGAATATTCAGAAGTTAATAAAATAATAATTCTCTACCAATGCCCCTGAATGAAGAACGAATAACTTATTTGTTATTATGTTTTATTTCTTTTTAGATATAAATGGCCCCGAAGGGATTTGAACCCTCGACACCCAGATTTCTCACGAATATTTTTTAATTCATAAGAGTCTGGTGCTCTAACCAGGCTGAGCTACGGAGCCATAAGGTTATTAGAAATATTTTGTTTAAAAAAGTGTTGATTTTATTTAACTATAATCTCTTCGTGTTTCACCGCACTTCGTGCATTTGAAGAATTTTGTTTCGCTCTCGTCGGATGCTCTTGTTTGAACTGTCCAGAAATATGCTTGGTTGTGTCCGCAATTTTTACATTTTTCATTTACTATCGGATCCACTTCATCTTCTTTTCCTTTTATTACTGCGATTGGTTTTTTTTCTTCGACTTTTTCTGATGTTTTTATTTTTGTTTTGTTTTTTGCAGTATAACTACATCTAGGACATCCATCATTCTTTCTTTTTTGAACAAGAACTGCACCGCATTTAGGACAAAATTCCATTATATTTGAACTCCTTTTTAACTCCTTATTCTTGGAGTTTAAATGTTTGGAAATCTTTGATTTCCATTATAAGTTTTAATTCAATCTCTTTTTAAACGTTCTCATTGGAGAATATTTGTGATTATAAAGTTTTCTTTTTAATACATCAAAAATTGTTTTTTGCGTAAACTCCCTGTTTTAACTCGTGAGAAAGCAAAAACAATTTTTGGGGTGTTCAAGAACCCGAGACACGCCCCGGAATTTATTCCGAGGGTTCTTGACAATTTGGCTCATATCATTCGTACATTTATTTTAACTACAAAATCGATTCTGTCAGATTTTTCCGTCGATAAATTTGTTAATGTAATAAATTAAAGATTAATTTAATGATTACCTTAAGGATTTTACGTACTAATAATTCCTAAAGCGAACAACTTGCCGAAGGCAGTTGTGAGCAATCAATATTGAATTTAATTTTAATAATTCGATTTGCAAAATCCTCTTTCGTTTTTTGATTTTTTATATTCAAAGAAAATTAATTTTCCCCAACCAATGTATGGCGCAACTTTGAAAACTGCTTTTCCGACGAGCTGATTTTCATTAATTTTTTTCTCTACTGGAAGTTGTCCAGAATTGTGGTCGCCGATTGTTGAGAAAATATATTCGTTGTTTATTTTTTCTACTTTTATTATTCGATGTATAATTGGATTTTGCTGTGCCGCGTTGAAAATTATTACGTCGCCTATTTTTAATTTTTCTGGCTTTGCTCCGACGATAAATAATATATCTCCTTTATTAAATCCTTTTTTGAATGAAAATTTTTGAAATTCTTCTTTGGTTATTCCCAAGTCAGAATATCTTTCATTCCAATAATCCCACCAGCCGTCAAAATTACTTATAAGATTTCCTTCGTGGTACATGGAGCAAGATTCTACGATTGCCAACGGCAGAGAAGTTCCTGTTGTTAAACTTAATATAGGAAAGAAAATAAATTTTATGAATACAAATAAAAAAATTAATGTGAAAATCCATCCTTTCGGTGACTCGTCTTTCCATAAAAGATGCCAGAATTGTTTACCGTATTCTTTAATGCTTTTTTTCATGAAGCATAGAATTATTTTAAGTTTTTAAAGGATTTGTTTACTTTTTTACAATTATATTTATAAATACAATTATTTTGTCTTTTTGATGGGAGACAGAGAAAATAAAAAATTTTCTAACCTTCATTTTTAAGAGAGAATAAAAAAATGGAAGATAAAGAGAAAAAAATTAAGATGGCTGTTATTGCCGGTGCGTCGGAAGCGCTGAGTTATCAAGCCAGAAATCCACGAGCGACCGAGTCCGAGGTGTTGCAACATGTTTCAAAAAAGACGAGAGAGTTAGTCAGGAATATTGAGATTGAATAGGGAGATTAATTCTGTGATAATTATTGTGCAAAGCTAAAAGTATAGAAATATTTAAATAGTATACATTTGTTGTGTATACACAAGAGTATATCTAAAAACCTCTTCACCTCTTACCGTATTCCGAAAGAATACGGTTATATTCGACGAAAAAATGAAAATAAAACAAAATCCCACCATCCACTTCCTCGACCAATTCGAGATTTCGCACGAGAATCAATAATGAATTACTCTCTACCATAAAATCTCTCGTCCGCTCCCAATAGCGTTAGTATAAAAATATAAATCAAACCAATAAAAATAAAGATTAGTTAAGATAATAAAAGTAAAAAAGAAATTTAAAATGACTACAGATATATTCGACAATACAATCTTATGCAACAAATGCGGGAAGAAAATGCAGAAAACAAAAATAATTAAAAATAATTTTATTTTTAGGGCAATGGTTTGTTCAAATTGCAACGAGAAAATAATTCATCCTGTTGACGAGCAGGAATACAATAAATTCATAAACCTTAAAAATAAACAGTTTCATGTTAAAATGAGACTTGTCGGAAACAGCTATGCAGTTTCGATTCCGAAAGAAATCGTTTTATTTATGAGGGAACAGGAGAAGATAATGAACGACATGGTTAGATTATGTTTTGAAGATATGGGGAAATTAAGTTTAAATTTTAATGAATTAAACAAGAAAGAAAAATTAAATGAAATTTTGAAAAAGAAATTATAAAATAATGAAGATTTAAAAAATAAAAAATAAAAATTTGTCGTTATAAGAATTATTCCCACCTATCCAACGGAGAACGGAGAACGGAGAACGGAGAATA
>JBAZOZ010000042.1:0-3171 GCA_041648455.1 Candidatus Pacearchaeota archaeon
GTCCGTCGCCTCGCCCGCGGAGCCGCCGTTTCAAACCGTCCACAGCCGGGGCCAGGCGCGAGTGTGTCTCTGCCGCCACCCGGCCCGGCTGTCATATCAGTGTCACACGAATGTCGTCCCACTTTCCGATGGCGCGCCTAGAGGGGGCGGGAGATTGGCCGGTTGACGCCGGTTGCCGAGCGCACGCGCTCTTCTTCATCGGGGATAGATGACAATGACGAACCGCAAACGCGTGTTCTGGGCGACGACCGCCCTCTTCAGCAGCCTCCTGGTCGCCGGAACGGCCTCCGCCCAATCGACCGGCACGGAAGCCGCCGAACTGGACGAAGTCGTGGTCACCGGCGCGACCGGCCCGCGCAACATCGACGGCCTCGCGGTCGCTGAGAATGTCGGCAAGACCCGCAACACGATCACCCAGGAGTTCATCTCCACCCAGGGCGCCGGCCAGACGATCCTGCAGACCCTGAACCTGACCCCGGGCCTCAGCTTCACCAACGCCGACCCCTACGGCTCGTCGGGCGGCAACATCCGTCTGCGCGGCTTTGACGGCAACCGCGTCTCGCTGACCTTCGACGGCATCCCGCTGAACGACACCGGCAACTACGCGACCTACACCAACCAGCAGCTGGACCCGGAACTGATCGAGCGCGCCTCGGTCAACACCGGCACGACCGACGTCGACAGCCCCACCGCGTCGGCCACCGGCGGCACCATCAACTACGTCACCCGCCGTCCCGCCTCCGAGTTCGGCGGCTGGGCCCAGGTTTCGCTGGGTGATTTCGACTACCGTCGCTTCATGGCCCTGGTCGACACCGGCGAGTTCGGCCCCTGGGGCACCTCGGCCTGGTTCGCCGCCTCGGTCCAGCAGTACGACAAGTTCAAGGGTCTCGGCGACCTCGGCAAGCAGCAGTATAACGCGCGCATCTACCAGCCGATCGGCGACAACGGCGACTTCATCGCCCTGTCGGGTCACTGGAACGAGAACCGCAACAACAACTACAACGGTCCGAACCTCGGCAACGCCGACGGCTCCGTCCTGCCGCAGGTCGAGACCGACCCGCGCGGCTGGGAGATCGACTTCGACACCACCTACATCGCCCCGACCTTCCGCACCGGCGTGGCCGACAACGACGCGAACGGCTCGAACTTCTACGGCCTGCGCGTCAACCCCTCGAACACCGGCAACATCCGCGGCAACTCGCGCTTCACCCTGATGGACGGCCTGGTCCTGACGGTCGACCCCTCGTTCCAGTACGTCCTGGCCAACGGCGGCACCCAGCAGGCCGTCCTCTCCGAGACCGACGCCCTGCTGCGCGGCTCGTTCGCGGCGGGCGGCGTCGATCTGAACGGCGACGGCGACACCATGGACCGCGTCCGGGTCATGACGCCCTCGAACACCAACACCCATCGTTACGGCCTCAACACCTCGCTGATCTGGGACCTGAACGACGACCACCGCCTGCGCGCCGCCTATGCGCTCGACTGGGGTCGTCACCGCCAGTACGGCCAGTACGGCTTCGTCGACTTCAAGGACCCGACCAACCCGCGCTTCGTCGACTGGTTCGGCGGCCGCAACGACGTGGACAACCGCGTCATCAACCTGGACGGCTACAATCTGCAGTCGCGTGACCGCACGTCGATCGCCTCGCTGAACCAGTTCTCGCTGGAATACCGCGGCCAGTTCATGGACGACGCCCTGACCCTGAACATCGGCGTCCGCGCGCCCTTCTTCGAGCGCGAGCTGAACCAGCACTGCTACTCCCGCACGGCCTCCTCGACGGTGCGTTGCACCACGGAAACCCCGCTGACGACCTTCTCGGGCGGCGGCGCCATTCCGTTCGGCGACGTCCGCTTCGCGTCGCAGGGCAACACCGTCTTCATCGCGCCCTATGCTCGCACGGTGAAGTTCGATGACATCCTGCCGAACCTGGGGGCCACCTTCCGCTTCGGCGAAGGCCACTCGGTCTACGCCAGCTACGCCGAAAGCCTGTCGGCCCCGCGTACGGACAGCCTCTACATCGTCCGCCGCCTGGCTGATGGTTCGATCGGCAACCCGAACGTCGTGCCGGAAGAGACCCAGACCTTCGACTTCGGCTACCGCTACACCGCCTCGACCATGGTCGCTTCGGTCGCGGGCTTCCGCACCAACTACGACAACCGCATCGTCAACACCTGGGATGACGATCTCGCCACCTTCGTCGACCGGAACGTCGGCTCGGTCGAACTGCAGGGCGTCGAAGCCTCGCTGGGTTGGTCGCCGATCGAGGCCCTGAGCCTCTACGCCTCGGCCTCCTTCCTCGATAGCGAGCTGCAGGACGACTATGTGTACAACTCGGCCGGCGCGGTTCTGCCGACCGCCGGCAAGGAACTGGTCGAAACCCCGAGCACGATGTTCTCGGCCCGCGCCAGCTACGAGTTCAACGACATGTTCTCCGCCGGCCTCCAGGCCAAGTACACCGGCGAGCGCTGGATCACCGACGTCAACGACATGAAGTCGGACGCCTTCACCGTGGTCGACTTCGACGCCCGCGTTGATTTCGAGCCGATCGGCTTCGAGGGCGCCTGGCTGCAGTTCAACGTCACCAACGTGTTCGACGAGCAGTACTATGCCGGCCTCGGCACGCGCGCCTCGGCCACCCCGGGCACGCTCGGCTACGGCGTTCCGTTCGGCCAGATCGGCGCTCCGCGCACCTGGATGGCCACCCTGCGCGTCGCCTACTAAGGTCCACGCAGCGACAGACTGACGGGGGGCGGTCCGGAGACGGGCCGCCCCCTTTCGCTTGTCCGGAGCTTTTCGGGCCGCGCCCCGTTGCCCGTTGAAGTCCGGTCGCCGCGTGTCTATCTGGCGCGGCCACCCTGCGCCGAGGAACCGCCCGCCCATGACCCAGCTCGTCCCAGCCGAATGGTCGCCGCATCGCGCGATGTGGGTCGGCTGGCCCAGCCACGGCGAGCTGTGGGAGGACAATCTCGAACCGGCCCGGGCCGAGGTCGAGGCCCTGGTCCGCGCCCTGGCCGGACCCGGCCGCGAGACGGTCAGGCTGCTGGTCGGCAAGCCTGAGGCCCTGGACGACGCCCGCGCCCGTTTCGCCGGCGTGGACGGTGTCGAGATCGTAGACGGGCGCTTCGGCGATATCTGGCTGCGCGATACGGGTCCGATTTTTGGCCCCGGCT
>JBAZOZ010000043.1:0-2873 GCA_041648455.1 Candidatus Pacearchaeota archaeon
CCTGCGGTCCACAGAGGGGCTGCGCCTTGCAAGGGATCATACACAATGACTCGCCTGCTTCTCCCCCGCCGCGGCCTCGGCGCAGTCCTCTGCGCCGCGGCCGCCCTGGCCCTCTCGGGCTGCGCCACCGACTACGCCCCGTACCATCCGGCGGGGGTGCACGGCTCGGAAGGCTATTCCGAGGTCCGGCTCTCCCAGGATCGCTACCGGGTGACCTTCTCCGGCGACGCCTTCACGTCGCGGGATACGGTCGAGGGCTATCTGCTGTTCCGGTCGGCCGAGCTGACCCTGCAGCAGGGCTATGACTGGTTCCGCGTGATTGATCGTGAAACCGAACGGGAAGTCGTTCGCGACTACGACCCGTGGTACGGATCCGACTACCCCTACTGGCGGCCTTCGTGGCGCTACTACGGGCGTCCGTACGGCTGGCGGAGCTGGGATCCGTGGGTCGGCGATCCGTTCTGGACCTCGCGTCTCGACATGCGCACCGTCGAGCACTGGGAGGCGACAGCGGAGATCGTCATGTCCCGCGGTCCGCGCCCCGCCGGCGATGGTCGGGTGTTCGACGCCCGCCAGGTCATCGAACGCCTCGGTCCCACCATCCGACGGCCCGGCTACGGCGCCTGAGCCGGGCGAAGTCCAGCTTCCCAACTCGGCCGCCGGCGGAAACGCCGGCGGCCATTTTGCTTGTCGGCGAGGAAGGGGCGAAGCCGGATCCGGTTCGAGATGATCCGGCTCCGGGCGTCCACCCGGCGATCCCGGGACCGCGCGCCAGGCGCGGCCCCGGGACCTTCAGTCGGTCAGTTCCAGGGATCGAAAGCCCGGGGCCCGTCGATGAAGTCGTCATGCAGCAGCATGTGCGGACCCTGCGGGCCGTGCGGCCCGGGCTGGTCGCCCGGTCCGAACAGGCTGTCAGGACCCGATCGGCCGACCGCCGCGGTGAACCAGTCGTCGAACGTACCGGGCTGGACGAGAGGTCCGTCGTCCAGACCCTTCAGGGCAGGGAGGACGAAGGCGTCGTCATCCAGGGTCGGCAGGACCGGCGGCTGGGCGTCCGCCCCCTTCAACAGCGCATCGCCGTGGCCCGGAAGGACCAGCGGATCCGCCTGTTCGGTCTTGTCCGCCGACGCCGGCAGGACGACCGGATCGTCCGAAGCCGGAGCCGGGAGGGTGTTCCCCCCGGTCGCGCCCTTGGGCTGCGACAGGGCGAGACCGCCCATCGCCTGGGCGCCGGCCACGTCAAGGCCGAACACATCGAACACCGACTGGGCGCCGCCGGTGGCGGTGACCTTGATGTCCAGGTGGCCGATCTGGGCGTCCTGCGGCGTACCCGAGAAGGTCCGGGTTGCGGGGTCGAAGACCAGCCATGACGGCAGCGGACTGCCGTCTGCGAGAGTGGCGGTCAGCGTCAGGACCGAGTCGGGGTCCGTGAAGGTGTCCGCCGCCAGCGTGTAGCTGAACGGATTGGCCGCAGCCGCGGACTGGTCCTGGGCGGCGTGGGTCACGACCGGCGCATCGTCCTTGCCGATCACGGTGATGCTGGCGGTGGCGGTGCTGAAGCCGCCGCGGCCGTCGCTGATCGTGTACTGGAAGGTGTCGACCAGCTGCTGTCCGGCGGCCAGGAAGTCGAGGTGGCCGGCGGGGTTGTACAGGACCGAGCCGTTGGCGTTCAGGGTGACGGTGGCGCCGTTGGCGCTTGCGCCGACGGAGACGACGGTGAGAGCGCCGCCGTCCGGGTCGATCGCGCCGGCGGTGAAGTTCGAGGCCGCGAAGGTGAAGCTCTCGTCCTCCCCGACGCCGTTGCGCAGGATCCCGGCGAAGCCCAGGTCCAGGCGCGCGCCGACATAGAGACCGCCCGTGGCGTCATACGAGCCGACCCGGAAGTCGATCGTATAGTTGCCGCTGCCGGTCAGGACGACGTCCTGGGTGACCACCCCGGTCGAGCCCGTGAAGGGCGTCTGGTAGTTGAAGATCGTCTGAACGATCGCCCCGGTCACCGCATCCCGGATGTAGCCGGTGCCGATCGCATAGTCGCCGCCCGAGGACAGCTGGTAGACGAAGCGGACGGTGTCGCCCGCCTGTCCGGCGAAGGCGGTGCTGGTGATCGACGGCCCCTGACCCGTGCCGTAGCCGTAGGGCACATTGCCGGTGAACTGGAGCACAGCGACCGCCGTGTCCCCCGCAATCACCGTGCCGGAGCGGTTGATCACCGCCGTCGACGAGCCGGGATAGGCCAGTCCGCTGGTCGCGGTGCTGACCGTCCAGCCGCTGAAGTCCTGCACGGCGTCGAAGCCGCCGTTGCCGAGCTGGTTGGCCTGCAGGGTGACGTTCTGGGCCACCGGCGCGTCGTTTGCGCCGTTGATCGTGATCGTCAGCTGGGCCGTGTCGGTCAAGCCGGCGGCGTCCCGGGTCGTATAGGTGAAGGTGTCCGTCAGCACGCCCCCGGTGTTCAGCGCCTGGACCGCGGCGTTGGTCTCGTTGACCGCGTAGCTGTAGCTGCCGTCGGCGTTGAGAAGGAGGGTGCCGTAGGCGCCGCTGAGCGGCGACCCCACCGTGCCGCTGACGCCGCTTCCGCCTTCAGCGCCCCGGCGTTCGGCCGAGACCACCAGAACGGCGTTGTCGATGTCCGTATCGTTGGCCAGCACATTGCCCGCGGCGCCCAGCCCCGCCGTCCCGTTCTGGATCCCGCCGGCCTCCGTGGCCGAGGCCACGTCATTGACGGCGACCGGACGGTCATTGACCGGATTGACGGTCAGGTTGACCGAGCTGGTGGCCGAACCGCCCTGACCATCGCTGATCGTGTAGTCGAAGGTGCGGGCGCCGTTGGCGTTGGCCGCCGGCGTGTAGGTCAGCGTGCCGTTGGCGTTCATCAC
>JBAZOZ010000044.1:0-2539 GCA_041648455.1 Candidatus Pacearchaeota archaeon
CGGGATCTGATTTAGCATAAAATTCTCCAATCTGTTCAAGCACACTTTGATTCAAGTTAGTAATTTTCCCGTCAGAAATTAACTGCTTCACATATAAATTATCTATTTCTCCAATTTTTATGGAAGAAAGAGTTTTAATTAAATCTTCTTGAAGATGCATCTCCGGAGCAGTCTGTTTTACCGACGGAACTATAATTAAAATAACGCCCAGGACTACAATCAAGGCTATGAAAGCATCCAGACTAAAAAAATATCCTCTTTTGCCAACGAAATTCATGCCCCCGCGTCTGTACGAATGTACAGCCAAGAATTTCGTGGCACCAAAATTTTTCTCTGAAAAATTTTTAGTGTTTTTCATTTTAATGTTTTCATTTTTATCCCCATATAAAAATATTAAATTGAACTGGTTTATTTTTGTAAATGGTAAATCTTGTTACTTGAATTACATTCTTAACATCCGTTTCATTCATTTTACCGACGTAATCTACAAAGGTTCCATTAATTTCTAAATCAGTAAGAGTAAAATAAAAATTATCTTTTACTCCAAGCTCGCTTTTTTTTGCTCCATAATCAGAATAATAAAAAGAATCCAATTTTGTTTGGTTTATCTTATTCGAAGTTAAAATTCCGTGCTGTTCACTCAAAATAAATTCAGATGCAATATTTCCTTGATAAGACAAATCCTCCATATTTATTTCGGATTGATTAGTATAATTCATTGCATAAAAAAATAAAATAACCATCGCCGCCATAAAAATTGTAATTCCAACTATTACATCTAAACTCCATACCTGCCCCTGCTTATCATAAAAATCAGTTGAGAAAAACCACACCATTTTCTTTCCGTATCACGTTTGAACCTTTTTTAATTGTGCCATTGACAGGCATGACTCTATAAGAAATGCCGATTTTACTGGCATTTATATAAACAATATTATCTTGTAAAATAAGGTCATAAGATTTGCCCAAAAGAGTTTTTGAAACTGAAAATTCTCGGTAATATCCATTGGGAGAATCATAAGCTAAATTAATTTCGTCCTGAACCGACAATACAATATTTTTTGCAAGTATTGATTCTTTTTCAAGATTTTTGCCTCTGGAATTTTCCTGCAAGACAAGCATAAACAAAACAAAAAATAAAAAAACGGCTATAAAAATCGAAAGAAATTCCATCATGCTTTGCGAGCGTTTTGAATTGGGCAAAATTTTATATCCATTCCACTTCAAAGCGCGAATTGAACGTTTTGAATTGGACAAAATTCCATACCCATCCCGATTTAAAACGCGAGTAGATTTCTTATACATATTTTCCTCTTTATTAAATTAATTTAATAAAATAAAATGTATATTTAAGTCTTCTTAACAATATCACTCCTTCAAAAAATTAACTCAACAGAACATAATTATTTTTGGCTTCTATGGAAATTATCTTTACGCCTTGTATCGAAGAAATATTTCCCTGCAAAGGCACTCTGCTTGAAAAATATCTTTTATTTATTCCCGAACTGGTTAATACATCAAGTGCTATTCCGCTGGAATCAATTTCTAAATTGCGGACATTTTCTGGAAGATAAAGTCTCACAGAAGTTTTGCTCGGCTCGCCGGAAAAAAATACAGACTCCGCAGAATTTATCAATTGCACTGCAAAAGTTTCAATTTGATTCATTCGAATTCTATCTTTGATTAAATCTGAATAAAAATAAGCCATTCCCAAAATAACAATCACGGCAAGAGTCACAAAACCAATTATAATCATGTATTCCACACTCGCTTGAGATTTAAAATTCATAGAGCAATCACCTTTTAGTAAAGTTTATATAATAATTTCTCCATTTATAATCAAGGACGCGAATATTTATTTAATTTGCGCCTTGAATAAATAGGGAAAGACTTATATCTTTCACTATAAAAAAATAGAAGTATATAAATATTTTTAACATCGAAAATCCGGTTATAGTTATTGGATTCTGGATGTTTAAAATTGACAATTTTGAAGATGGAAAAAAAAGGGAGATTAATATTTACAATAGCATTCATAGTTATTTTTTCAGCACTGAATATTTTTTTATTTGTTAACAAGGGAACAATTTCCTACACTGGCATTTCCGGAAAATTTATGCAAGAAATACCCCGGCTCCCCCTCAATCTAAATATCTCTATAATTTTTTTTATAGCTTTATGGATTTTGCTGTTTGCAATAATCTTTGTGTCTTTTGCACATTTTCTAAAAACTAAAAAAGAAGAAAAGATAAAGATAAATCTCGACGAGCTGTCAAAAAATGGGGGGAAGTCAAAAACAGATTTGGACACATTATACAACCTATTAAAACAAAAAAAGGCATTAAAAGTAGGTACAATTGCAAGAATATTTAAAATTTCAAATGAAAATGCTTTAGAATGGTCAAAGATTCTAGAAAATCACGAGTTAGTTGTTATAGATTATCCAACATTCAATGAACCGGAGGTAAAGATATATGAAAAAGAGGTGGAAGAAAAAGAAAAACAAACACAAGAAAGAGAAAAGCAAGCACCAGAAAAA